>WLPB01000025.1 GCA_009698975.1 Actinomycetota bacterium
CTAAGGGAACCATCACACAGGCACAAGCTGATGCAATCATGGCAGCACATACTGCAGCAGATGCAGCGCGTGATGCACTTCGTCCGCCAAAGGGTCCAAAAGATGGCAAGGGTGGATTAGATGCAAAGCTTGCAATTGTTGCTTCGACACTAGGAATTGATTCAACAACAGTAATGACACGCATTAAGGCTGGCGAAACTCTTGCAGCAATTGCTGGAGCAAAGACACCTGCACTTATCGCAGCACTTGTTGCTGATGAGACAAAGCGTATTGATGACGCAGTTACCGCTGGAAAGTTAACTGCTGCGCAAGCAACAACACTCAAAGCTGGTCTCGTTGCTCATGTAACGGAGGAAGTAAATTCTCCTGCTCCGTTGCGTGGACCAAAAGACGGTAAGGGTGGCAAGGGTGGACGTGGTGATCACGGACCTCGCGGTATGGGTGGTGGCATGGGTGGAAACTCGGGCGCACCAGTAATCCCAGCACCAACTCCAACAAACTAAGCAAGGTTCTTCAAGTAGTTCTCTCAATGGGTAGAAAACCCGCCGTGCAGCCCCATCGCATGGCGGGTTTTCGCATCTGCAAAAGGTTTACGTGCTTGAATTGACCATGCGCATTCATATCGGCAGCGATCATGCTGGGCTTACATTTAAGAACGAACTCATCGAGCATCTCGTAAACAATGGCCACGACGTCACCGACCATGGACCCTATGAATTTGATGCCCTCGATGACTATCCCGACTTCTGTATTCCAACTGCGATTGCTGTCTCTAAGGATTCCGCTGCGCTAGGAATCGTCCTAGGTGGATCTGGCAATGGCGAACAGATGGCGGCAAATAAGGTCAAGGGTGCACGCGCTGCTCTGGTCTGGTCTGTGGCAACTGCAAAATTAGCTCGCGAACATAACAATGCAAATATCATCTCTGTTGGAGAGCGCGAACATAGCGCTGCAGAGGTAAAAGAATTTATTGATGCCTTTATTGCAACGCCATTTTCTGGCGATGAACGCCATGTGCGGCGAATTTCAAAGATTTCTCAGTATGAAACTGACGGAACGCTAGATATCTAATTACTTCTTAAAATACCTAAAGTCATTTACTTGATGCTCCTTGGTAATTCCTTGTCCCTCAAATCGTGTAGTCGGTCTCCACTCGGGGCGGTCAATCTTTCCGCCGGCGAATAAGTGCGAGGATGCAAAGACCTCTTCAATCCATTCTGCGTAAGGAACCCAATCAGTGGCAATGTGAATGAAACCACCATCTTTAATCTTGGCGGCAATGAGCGCAAGAAATTCGACATTGACGATTCGTCGCTTGTTATGACGCTTCTTCGGCCATGGATCTGGGAAAAATAGGTGTACGCCATCAAATGATTTATCGGCAAACATATCGTGGAGCACTACGTGGACATCTCCCTGAATTACTCGCAGATTAGTTAAACCATGTTCATGAATCAATGCGAAGAGTTTTCCCACTCCGGGGCGATGAACGTCGACTGCAATAAATCCTTTTTCAGGAAAGGCTTTGCCGATCAGCGCAGTTGCCTCCCCCATGCCAAAGCCGATCTCCATGATGACTTCCTTGGCCTCTGGAAATAATTGCTGAAGGTCAATATGGTCTTGGCTTTGCTCGATTCCATAATCACCCCAATGCTTATCAAGGGCAATCTGCTGAGGGCCAGTGATTCGGGTTCCGCGGATTCTGTAGCTGCGTACCGTCGGCTCTTCCATATGCGCATCCTAATCTGCCTATGACTAAAGGGCTCCCGCATGGTTTGATTGCCTCATAGAGCGCGAATTAAACGCCTCACAATAGAGACCATATATAAGGAGTCAGCCGTGCCAGGAGTAAATCTCACCAGAGCAGAAGCACAAGAGCGTTCATCAATTCTCAAGGTGCATTCATATGAAGTCGATCTCGATCTGACCACCGGAAGTGAAACCTTTATTGTAAAAACTCTCGTGAAGTTCGATGGCCTTAAGCCTGGAGCTACAACTTTTATTGATGCAGTGGGTAAGTCTGTAATCAAAGCTGAGTTCAACGGCGCAGCCTTTGATACCAAGTTCGATGGAGAATCAATTTACTTGCCGCCGCTTGCCGCATCCAATGAGCTCTATGTCGAGCTCGAAGGAATCTACTCACATTCAGGTGAAGGTCTTCACCGATTTGAAGATCCCGCAGATGGAGAGGTCTACCTCTATACCCAGCATGAGGTACCAGATGCTCGTCGTACATTTGTCTGTTTTGATCAACCAGACCTCAAGGCAACATTTGCAATCACGGCAAAGGTTCCAGGTCACTGGGAAGTTATTTCAAATAACCCAGTGAAGTCGAAAGAAGATATCGGAACAGATAAGAAGTGGACATTTACCACCACTCCCCTGCTCTCAACATATTTGACTGCGCTCGTAGCCGGTCCGTATCACAAGGTCGAAAGCGAATATAAGGGCGCGAAGGTTGTTCCGCTTGGTCTCTATTGCCGCAAGTCACTTGCAGAACATATGGACTCAGAAGAGCTCTTTGATATTACTCGTCGCGGTTTTGCTGCCTTCGAGAAAGATTTCGGCCTTGCTTACCCATTCGATAAGTACGACCAAATTGCTGTAGCAGAATTTAACGCCGGAGCAATGGAGAATGCCGGCTGCGTGACATTTGCCGAAAATTACTTTGTCTTCCGCTCAAAGGTGACCGATAAGGAATACAACTGGCGCGCAAATGTGATTCTTCACGAGATGGCACATATGTGGTTCGGTGACCTCGTCACAATGACATGGTGGGATGACCTATGGCTCAATGAGTCATTTGCTGAGTGGGCTTCGTATCACACACTCGCATACGCAACTCGCTTTACAAACTCATGGACAGTATTTAATGCAGAGCGCAAGAACTGGGCATACCGCCAAGATCAGCTCTCATCTACCCACCCCATTGCAGTTGATATGTATGACCTCGAAGCAGTTAAAACTAACTTCGATGGAATTACATATGCAAAGGGCGCTTCGGTCTTGCAGCAACTTGTTGCCTACGTTGGCCTAGAAGCATTTATCGCAGGACTTAAGAAGTACTTCGAAAAGCATGCCTGGGGTAACACAACTCTTAATGATTTAATCGTTGAACTTGAAGCATCTTCAGGTCGCGACCTTAAGCCATGGATTGCTACCTGGCTGCAGACATCAGGTGTAAATACCTGGCGCCCTGAGCTTGTTATCGATGGAGATACATATTCATCCGTAGCAGTGAAGCAAGAAGCTCCACTTGTTCCAGCGGGTTCAACTGAACTTCGTCCACACCGCATGGCAGTTGGTCTCTACGACATCGCCGGCGGCAAAGTTGTTCTTCGCAAGCGCATCGAACTCGATGTTGCTGATGCAACAACAGTTGTTCCTGAACTTGCTGGCGAGAAGACTGCAGATCTTGTAGTTCTCAATGATGGGGATTTGTCTTACGGCAAACTCCGCTTTGATGAGCGAAGCATTGCAACGCTAAAGAGCCACCTCGGAAATATCGAAGATTCATTGACCCGCGCACTTGCATGGTCAGCTGTCTGGGATATGACTCGTGACGGCGAACTTGCGGCAAGCGATTATGTTCCAATGGTGCTGGCAGCCCTTGCCTCAGAATCAGATGTGGCAGTAGTTGCAACACAGTTGCTTCAACTAGGTACATCGGTTGAACTGTATGCAGCAGATAAGAATCGTGAAGCTCTCCGTGCGCAACTTGCTGACGGTGTTGAAAAGCTCCTCGACGGAGCAGCAGCAGGCAGTGACTTACAGCTTCAATACGTTCGTAGCTTCGCATCAACTGCTAAATCACCTACACAGGTTGAAAAAGTCCGTTCAATTCTTGATGGAAAAGTTGCTGGCGTCACTGTTGATGCCAATCTTCGCTGGACACTTCTGAATTCATTAGTCGAGCGCGGTGCAGCAACTGTCGCAGAAGTTGAGGCAGAACTTACAAACGATAAGAGTGCAGACGGCGAGAAGGCGGCAGCATTTGGTCGCGCAGTAGTGCCTGATGCATCCGTAAAGGCTGCGGCTTGGGAGCTTGCAACAACGACAGAGCTCTCAAATCACATTCAGCTTCAAACTCTGATGGGATTCAATCGCGCAAGTCAACGTGAGCTCACAGCGGGCTATGTTGATAAGTACTTTGATCTCATTCTTGGATACTGGACATCACATACCTACGAATATGCATACAACGTTACCGCCGTAGGATTTCCTACCTACCAGGTATCAGATTCGTTGCTGAAGAAGACCGAAGGATGGCTTGCAGGTGCCGGAAAAGATGCACCAATCGGACTTCACAGAGCTATATCTGAACAACGTGATGCTCTTGTGCGTGCACTGAAGGCGCAGGCCAAAGATAACTAAGCGATAAAAGTGATGAAGTCGCTATCGTCCGTGTTGCGGGTGGTAGCGACTTTTTCTTTCTTCTCTGAACCGTGCGCAAACCACGCGATGCCGCCGATAACAACGAACAAGATCACAGGTGCCGCGACGAAGTAGGTGAAGGTCTGGGTTGCAGTAAGGCCCTCGCCAGGCTGAGCATTGCCCTCTTGAGCAATCATTGGCAAGAGGTTTGTAAGCTGAGATAGAGGCTTAATCATGGGGTTGAGTCTATCCTTACTGCCTATGAGCGAGCGAACACAGGAAGTACTTGATTGGTTTAGTGGCGCACCACTGCGCGTCCTGATTGTCTTCGTTGTGGCGATTATCAGCCACAGCCTCGGAAAGCGTGCCATCAATCGCGCCGTAGCTAAATTAGCTTCAGCCGATATAAAACTCGGACCTGGTCAGGTTGCTCGCCAAGCAGAACGGGCGCGAACAATTGGGACTGTCCTCACATCAACTTTCTCAGCCTTTGTGTGGCTCGTTGCCTTTGGAATGATTCTCGGAGAATTTGGTTTTGATCTTGGCCCGGTTATCGCATCGGCCGGAATCGTCGGTGTTGCAATCGGTCTTGGCGCACAGACTCTCGTCAAAGATATTCTCTCTGGAATTTTCATGCTGGTTGAAGATCAGTACGGTGTCGGAGACACAGTCAAAGTTGGAGAAGTCGAAGGAGCGGTCGAGCAAGTAGGACTGCGCATCACAACTGTTCGCGATAGCGCCGGAACCTTGTGGTACCTACGCAATGGTGAAATTCTGGTCGTTGGTAATAAATCCAAGAAGCGTTAATTAATCTTCGAAAGAGTTAAGCAGGTGCTCAGCGGCGCCCTCTAGATATCGCCACAATTTTTCTTTTGCTTCATCCTGCATATTCATGCCATCGACTGCTTCGCGCATACATTGCAGCCACGCATCCTTTGCAGCAGGTCCTATTTTGAATCCAGCATGGCGCATGCGAAGTCGAGGATGTCCACGTTCTTCTTGATAGGTAGTTGGGCCACCCCAATATTGTGCGAGGAACATCTCGAGGCGTTTTGCAGCACCTGCCATATCGCGCTCCGGATACATCGGGCGCAGGATTTCATTTGTGGCAACTCGTGCATAGAACTGCGAGACAAGATCGGCGAAGAAAACCTCTCCCCCAAATAGCTCGTAGTAATTCGTTGTATCGCGCTCTGCCATGCAACAAATCTACTCTTGCGCGCTAGATATATGTGGGTTCGTAACCGCCAGCCGCCTCACAACGCTTGCGATATTCCTCACTCTTAGCAAGATCTCCCTGCTTTTCATAAATCTTGGATAGATAAAAAGAAGCTTCATCTTCTGCGAATTTATCTTCCCGGTCGAGTGCTATTTCAAAACATTTGATTGCCATCTCAAAATTTCCCTGTATGTAATGCGCCACGCCCCAGTTGGACATTGCATTTGTTGATTGATCTTTAACATCTAATCTAAATGCTGTCGGTGCATAAAAATCAAATGCCCCCCAATACTCATTGGGTATAAATATTGAATACATTCCATCGTTCAAACAAGAGGCGACAGCAGCATTCCCAATGCCTTCATCTCCGATCCATGCATAAAGGGAATTTTTCTGCTCTTGAGTCTTATCCGGTTCGTCGATACTCGCCCACAACTCCTCTGTTTGCTCTAAGAGGTCAAACACCTCTGGGGTCGGAATCCACCGATAGTAACCACCTTGCATTCCCGTATCAGCGAACTTTCTTTCCAATTGATTGCCACTAAATACCACGCCGTCAAAACAAAACGGAGATTCAGGCTCGTTGTGGTTCAAATAGCCGTCTTGGAGATATGAGTTAACTCGCACTAAACCGTCAGTGATACGGCTAAGAATTTGTAGCTGTGATTTAGAATCCTGTGTGCTAAAGAGCCATCCCATCTGCATTTGTTGAGGAGCTAAGATATTCAAGGCCGGGTAAGTGACTCGCTCTCCATTGCTGCGAGTGCCCACGGCCAGTAACTGAGCTCTATTTTCAATCTGCATGTGAGGAATCGGAAATTGTGCCTCGTTCAGCCCAGAAAATGCTAAAGACCGTGACATATTCATAATAGAAGATGGAAATGGTGTCTCTGCTAAATAGAAGAGAGATTTGGCAAGCCATGGGAGGTAAATCTCCCGCGACCAATCATCAAAGGCCAATACCCCTCGCTCGCGTTCTTCTTTTGAAAGATTTATCTCAACAATCGAGTCTGGATCCTCTATGTCAGTAAGAATCTCATAGTAGTTTCGTCCCAGCATAGGACGTGAGCCATATAGAACTGGAGAGTGCCAGTAACACTCTTCATTCCCTTCTGCATTTCTATAGATAACGAATGACTGCATGAATCTCGACCCAAAATAAGTCTCCCACGGTAGGTGGACCCTAAGAGCAAATTCATCATCCACTTCGACAAATTGGAAATCATCAATCAAGAGATTGTTCTCGAAGTAATACACCATCTCGTTATCATCTAAAGTTTTCAGGATACTCTTGCCGAGCTCCGATTGTAGAATTGGCACATATTCATATCCAATATTTGTCATTGATGCAGAAAATTCAGAGATAATCTTGTACTCATTACCCACTACCAATGATGTGTCGAGGGCAATTTTTGCCAAATCATCATAAGCAGTCCACTCTTTAAAGAGCGAATCGCGCACACTTTTAGGGTTGAATGACTCAAACCATGAATCAGCGAGTTCACTTGTTACCCGGCGCCCAACATGCAACCAATGCAGGGAAGCAGGAACCGACCCCTCTGGATAACTCATTTGCTTTTCGGCCATCACATAATTATCGTCTCCCCAATAAATTGTTTTCGATATTGACTGGTCAAAAATTTGCTGTTGTAACGCCGGTCTTTTTGCTGACTGCTAGCCTCCAGTTAAGTCCAAACAAATAAGTCCAAACAAAGGAGTTTAACTGTGGCACTTTGGAGTCAAGTAAGCACACTTCTCGCTTCAACTACTGATTTTTCTAGAGGAGAGCTTGTCAACGACGCATTAATTAAGACGCTTGTAGCGACCAAGAATGGCCGCACGCAAATCGTGTGGGTAGAGCATCGTGAAGACAACCTGATTTTCAGTTCGGTAGTTTGCAAGCTAGAACAAGTAAATCTCCAGGCTTTATTTGGATCAAAGCTCATGGGCACATTGACCTATGGATTTGGCGCAGTCGACGATTATCTTGTACTCCGCCATGTGGCATCATTAAAAAATCTGGATATCAACGAGCTAGCGGAACCTCTGATGGCTTTGGCATATCTTGCTGACACATTGGAAGAAGCAATTGTCGGTGGGGATGCTTACTAAATAAATCTAAACGCGTAATTCAGTGGCGGTCTTGCCTTTTCCGATTTTCAGGACAAGGTAGGCCGCCACTATGCACATACCCGCAGAAATATAGAACGCAATTGCGTAATCCCCGAATTGAACTCGAAGAACTGCAGCACCTAGCGCAGCAGTAGCTGCCCCAATTTGATGAGCAACGAATACCCAACCGTAGACAATAGTTGCGCGTTGCGGCCCCAGAACAAGTCTGGCCAAAACAATTGTAGGGGGCACGGTCGCAACCCAATCAAGACCATAGAAAATCACAAAGACCAAAGTGGAAGGGTGAATGGAGGCAAAGAGAATGGATGGTAGAAGAAAGAGCGATAGTCCACGCAAGCCATAATAGAAAAAGAGTAATTTGCGAGGATCGTATCTATCGGTCAGATAACCAGAGCAGAGGGTTCCTACAACATCAAAGACACCAACTAGGGCAAGAAGTGATGCTGCAACTGGCTGTGACATACCGTGATCGTGTGCCGCCGGAATAAAGTGAGTACCGATCAAACCGTTCGTAGATAAGCCACAGACAAAGAATGTGAAGAAGAGGATTTGAAAATTGCGATCACCCTTAGCTTTTGAAATCGTATCCATCGCAAGTCTAAATGCCGACAATTCACTCTTTGGAATCGGTTGCCAATCCTGCCGTGCACCATAAGGCGTAGTACCGATTGACTCGGGACTCTCTTTAAGAAAGAGATAGACGAGTGGAACCACAAGCAGAGATGCGATTGCAATAGTGATTGAGACTGACTGCCATCCGTAGCGCACTGCAAAGTGAGAAAGAAGTGGCAAGAAGATTAACTGACCTGCCGCACTAGCTGCAGTCAGGGCCCCGACAACTAAGCCTCTATTCTTAACAAACCAACGGTTCGCAACGGTGGCTGCGAAGACCAATGCCATAGAGCCGGTACCGATGCCGACGCAGACACCCCAGAGAGCCCATAGGTGCCATGGCTCGCTGATGAATACAGTGAGAGCTGCGCTAACTGCTACGAAGGTAAGTGCATACATGACGACTTTGCGGACGGTGAACTTCTCCATAAGCGCTGCTGCAAATGGCGCTACGAAACCGTAGAGCAGAACATTGATTGCAATTGCTAATGAGACTTGAGAGCGAGTCCATCCAAACGCATCTTCCAGCGGAATGATTAATACAGAAGGCGCAGATCTAAATCCAGCTGTTGTCATCAAGGTGAGGAAAGTGACAACAAGTGCGGTCCAGGCTGGATGTATCTTCTTTAGCGCCATATGAAACTACTAGTCCTTGAGATACTTTGTAAGAAATACTCTTTCGGCATCGTTGAGGGGGCGAGATTTCTTAGCCTCCATCGAAAACGCGACCTGGACGCTCTTGACCCTTGCGTGGACTACGCCATCTTTGCTGACAACCTCATAGCCGAGAACGAATGAGCTATTGCTAATTGATTCAACCCAAAGATTGACGTCATAGAAACAACCACCGGCATAGATTGGTATCAGGTAATCGATTTCATTACGAGCAACAACCATCTCGGCAAGTGTTGGACTTTCACCATTTGACTGTAGTTCGTAATAAGACCACTGAAAGCGAGCTTCTTGGATATACGTTAAATAAGTTGCGTTATTAACATGACCTAACGCATCGATGTCATCCCATCGAACAAATTGAGAACTTGTGTAGATCATTCGCGTGTCAGCTTTCGATAGGTAGCGCGGTGCGGACGAGTTGCATCTGCGCCGAGTCGAGAAATCTTATTCTCTTCATAAGACTGGAAGTTTCCTTCAAACCAGAACCACTTCGAATCGCCTTCGTAGGCGAGGATGTGTGTCGCGACGCGGTCCAAGAACCAACGATCATGAGAGATCACAACTGCACATCCCGGAAATTCGAGGAGTGCGTTTTCGAGTGAACTCAGTGTTTCCACATCCAAGTCATTCGTTGGCTCATCGAGAAGCAAAAGGTTTCCACCTTGCTTGAGCGTCAGCGCTAAATTAAGTCGGTTGCGTTCGCCACCAGATAAGACTCCAGCAGCCTTCTGCTGATCTGGGCCCTTAAATCCAAATGCTGCAACATATGCACGAGATGGCATTTCGACCTGTCCAACCTTGATGTAATCAAGACCGTCAGAGACTACTTCCCACAATGACTTCTTAGGATCGATTCCGCCACGGGACTGATCAACATAAGAAATCTTTACCGTCTCGCCAATTTTTACAATTCCTGAATC
>WLPB01000026.1 GCA_009698975.1 Actinomycetota bacterium
CAAATATCTTTGCCTTAATGGGGCTGCGCCAGCTCTACTTCTTAATTGGTGGCCTCATGACGCGCCTGATCTATATCGGTAAGGGCCTGTCAGTGATTTTGGGATTCATCGGAGTCAAGCTACTTCTGCATGCATGCCATGAGAACGGTATCGACACAATTTTCGGGTGGAAGTATCCTGATATTTCGATTACGCAAAGCCTGACTGTCATCGTCGCTTGTTTGGCTCTAGCCACTATTGCTAGCCTGATATCTACCCGTAAAGGCAGAGAGAGCGCCCACTAACATGGCAAATATCGGAAATATGTACGGCCCGAACTTTACTTTTCTCGGTGTCCCGCGATGTGATCTTGATATTCCATCGACCTACGCAGATGCTGATGTTGTCATTGTTGGTGCTCCAATAGATGCTGGAACGTCTTATCGTTCTGGTGCAAAGTTTGGTCCGCAAGCAATCCGTGGAACTGATTACCTTCCACACGATGGTGAACGCCCACATATGGCACTTCGCGTTGATGGCCTGAAAGATCTTAAAGTTGTAGATGCCGGCGATCTCTTGATGCCAAGTGATGATTTAGGCAAATGTTTAGCTTTACTGCGCGAAGCAACTGAGAAGATTTCACGCGCCGGCGCAATCGCACTTGTTTTAGGTGGAGACCACTCAGTGACATCGGCAGATGTCGCTGGAATCGCCGACCACCGCGGACTTGGAAAAGTTTCAATGATTCACTTTGATGCGCATGCTGACACTGGTGATATTCAAAATGGGTCACTTGTTGGCCATGGAACACCGATGCGCAGACTTATTGAATCCGGCACAGTTCGCGGAGATCGTTTCTTGCAGGTTGGCCTTCGTGGGTATTGGCCAGAAGATGCCACTCTAAAGTGGATGCGCGATCAAAAGATGCGTTCTTATGAGATGACCGAAATTCACAATCGTGGCCTCAAGGCTGTACTCGATGAGTCTTTTTCAATATTAACTGACGAGACTGATGGAGTTTTTCTCTCGGTTGATATCGATGTCGTCGACCCTGGCATGGCTCCAGGTACTGGAACTCCCGAACCCGGTGGACTTACATCGCGCGAATTACTAGAAGCTGTGCGCCGTATCTGCATCGAACTTCCGATTGTCGGAATCGATGTTGTAGAAGTTGCACCAGCCTTTGATAGCGCGGATGTCACAGCGATGCTGGCAAATAGAGTGGTTCTAGAAGCGCTCAGTGGCATTGCATTTAGACGCACTGGTGGGAGTTATAACCCTGCTCGTAACGTTCTAGATCGCTAATTAATCTTTAAAGCGTTGCAAGGATTGCTTCAATATCACTGACTTGCGTCCATGGATTTACAATTGCAAAGCGCAGGATTGGTTGACCCTTGTGCATCGAAGGAGTTACAAACCCAATTTGGTCTTCCAGTAGTTTATCGCTCCAGGCTTTGTAATCAGTCATGGTCCAACCAGTGCGAGTAAATGCAACAATCGAAAGTTCTGGCTCGCGCAAAAGTTCGAGCCGTGGGTGCGCTTTAATCAAGTCAGCGCTAACGCGAGCGATATCCATAGTCTTTGCAACAGCGTCGCTATAGGCCTTAGTGCCGTGCGCTGCAACAGAGAACCAGAGCGGTAAGCCGCGGGTTCTGCGAGTTAACTGAATTGCATAATCAGAAGGATTGAAATCATCCGACTCGGTGAGCGCATCTAAGTACTCCGCATGTTGGGTATGTGCGCGTCGTCCTTGTTCCGGATCGCGATAAATCAGAGCGCAGGCATCAAATGGGGCAAAGAGCCACTTATGGGGATCGACAATAAATGAGTCGCAGTTTTCAACTCCGGCAAATAGTTTTCGCGTCTCTTCATTGGCGAGCCCGGCTAAGCCATATGCTCCATCGACGTGAAACCAAATCTTGTGCGTATTCGCGATTTTTCCAATTGAGGGCAAGTCATCAATGATTCCTAGATTAGTTGTGCCGGCCGTTGCAACAATGGCGCAGATATCTCGATCTGAATATTGCTGGCGGTAACTATCTATCGCCTTCTTTACATCGGCGCCGCGCATGATTCCATCTTCATCGACTTGCACTTTGATGAGATCGATATCCATGACTTCAGTTGCCGATGCAATAGATGAGTGAGCTTGGCTAGAACATGCCACTGCCCATCGCTTTACCTCGGGGTGGTTATCGCGAGCATCTTTGCGGGCAGCGACGAGAGCAGAAAGGTTTCCCACTGTTCCGCCTTGTACAAATGCTCCGCCAGCAGATTCTGGAAGGCCGGCAAGATCTGAGAGCCATCGCAGTGTTTGGTTTTCTGCAAAGACCGCGCCAGCTCCTTCTAGCCATGAACCTCCGTATAGCGCGGAGGCACCAACAACAAGATCGAATAGGTTTGCAAGCTCGGTGGGAGCAGATGGAATGAATGCCAAATATCGAGGATGATCAGTTGAGATACAAGCAGGGGCAAGTGTTTGCGTAAAGAGTGCGAGTGCTTCGCTGCCACCCAGTCCGGATTCCGTGATGGTATTGCCAACAATTGCGAAGAGTTCGGCTTCTGATAAAGGCCCATCTAGCGGCGGATTATCTTTAAGTCGCGTGAGGCTGTACTCAAGAATTTCTTGCGCAACCTTTTCGATTTCAGGTGTGAACTCATGCATGGCCGAACTCTATTGCTCATCTACTCCTCTTATCTATCCTTTCTGGCTACCCTTCTGCCATGTCGAAAAATAGAGTTGCGGTAGTTACTGGTGCGAGTAGCGGAATAGGAGCGGCAACGGTCGTTGCCCTTGCTGGTGCAGGCTTTGAAGTCATTGCTGTTGCTCGGCGCGAGGATCGCCTTAACGCGCTTGCCGAAACGTCGACGCTTATCCATCCGTTTGTAGCTGACATCACTGTGCAGTCAAACGTTGAAGCCCTTGCTGAACTCTGTGCAACCAAAGGAGTAGAGGTCTTAATCAACTGTGCTGGCGGCGCTTTTGATACTGCGACGATTCTTGATGGCGATCCTGAGATCTGGGAGAAGAGTTATCAGCTCAATGTCATTGCGACCCTGCGAGTAACTAAAGCGCTCACGCCTTTGATGGTCCAAGGCGGCCGAGGACATATTGTGATTGTTACATCGACTGCTGGACATCGCGCCTATGAAAATGGCGGTAGTTATGTGGCAGCAAAGTTTGCCGAAAAATCTATGGCCGATACCTTGCGTCTTGAACTTAACAGTCTACCCATTAGGGTCACTGAGATTGCTCCCGGAATGGTTAAGACAGAGGAGTTTTCAGTCAATCGTTTTGCCGGCGATAAAACAAAGGCGGAAAAAGTCTATGAAGGTGTAGATGCACCATTGACTGCAGAAGATGTCGCAGAATCAATACGATGGTCTGTGACGCTTCCAGAACATTTCAATGTTGATACTTTGGTGATTCGCCCACTTGCGCAAGCCGCAAACCATAAGGTTTATCGAACAACTCTATAACTTTGCAGAGTCGGATCAGTTGCGTAGGCAATTCGCACCCCTGCATTCTTAGAAGTCTTTAAACCTTGCAAAATCTGGGCAGTTAAGATTTCACCTGGGGCCACAACTGCGACTCCTGGAGGATACGGAGCAATTAAATCTGCACAGATTCGCCCCTCAGCTTTATCGGCTGCGACCATCTCTGTCTTCGCGAAGTATGCATCTCGCATGGAAATTCCACGTTGGGGTACAACAGACCAACTAAGTGCGGTAGCACTTTCTCGGCGTGGAGCTCGAAGGCGGAGAAGAATAGGAATTAAGGCTTCTGATAGCGCTTCAAAATCTTCGGAAGTATCAGTAATTGTTGCCAGAAAAACAATGGTGTCTCGATCTGCCATTTCAACCCTTATGCCAATTGCCTGAAGTTCCCGCTCAATTTCGATGCCATCTGCTCCTAATTGCTGGACTCGGAGAACAATTTTTGCAGGATCGAAACGCCCTTCTGGGAAATCGCTGACATTGAGAAATATCGGTATTTCAAATTTAGACTGGACGGTTTCTTTAAATTTCGTAACTTTTTCAAGGAGTTCTTCACAGAGTTCGTGACCACGTAATTGAAGCAGGGCTCTGACTGCATCGATAGATGCGAGTGGCGCTCCAGCAGGTGAAGTCGTATGTGTCGTCTCAAAACTCTGTTCGATGCGATCTAGATTGAGGTACTTGCCTTGCGCGAGTAAAAGCGCAGATGCGCTATATCCGGGAAGAGCCTTATGCACACTTGTGATCAAGGCATCCGCGCCAAGCTGAAGGGCGTGGAGCGGAAATTGAGGATGAAACCCAAAATGTCCACCCCATGCAGCATCAATAACTACCGAAACGGAATGCGCGTGAGCAGTGTCAATAATTGTTGGAAGATCTGAAATTGAACCTAAGTAACCGGGTTCAGTCAAAAGTATGGCAATCGGATTCTCTTCAAGCGCTCGATTAACTTCAGAAATACCAATACCGACGGGAACTCCAGTCTCTTTATTGATTACTGGTGACATCCATATTGGTTCTAGACCAGCGAGAACGAGCGCACTGAGAACCGATCGATGAGCAGTGCGCGCAACTGCGACTTTATCGCCGGGTGAACCAAGTGCAAGAACTATTGCTTGATTTGCATGGGTCGAACCACCAGTTGAAAATCGCGCATAGTCAGCGCCCCAAAAATCTGCGGCTAGGCTCTCCGCTTTTTTGAGTGTCTGGTTAGTTAACTTGATTTCATCAAGGCCGCCGTAGAGGGGGATGTCGCTATCGACGAGAAGTCCAAGGCCGAGGTCGAGGCGAGCAGCCTTTTGTTTGTGGCCTGGAATGGTAAATGGTGTGCGCTGGCTCTCATAGTAAGAGAGGTAGGCGTCCAGTAAAGGTGCGTTATCTCGTAGGCCGCTCATGGGGCAAGAGTAATGGCTTAGACTTTACCCATGATCGAAAAACTCCCGCAGTCTCGCCACTTGGCTACTGATATTCCAGGGCCTCTTTCAATTGCTGCAATGCAGCGTCGCACCGAGGCTGTATCTGGTGGGCTAGGAATGGCAATTCCAGTCATTATTGCGCGGGCATCTGATGCGATTCTGGAAGATATCGACGGCAATCGTATTATCGATCTCGGAGCAGGAATTGGCGTGACCAATGTGGGCAATGCGGCACCGCTTGTGGTCCAGCGCGTACAGGAAGCAGTTGCTGCATTTACACATACAAACTTCACGACCGCGCCATATATGGGTTATATCGAGGTATGCGAAGCCCTTAATCGTTTAACTCCCGGAGATTTTAAGAAGAAGTCTCTGCTTCAAAATTCTGGCGCCGAAGCTGTAGAGAATGCAATCAAAATTGCCCGCCATTACACAAAGCGTCCAGCAATTGTTGTCTTTGAACATGCCTATCACGGACGCACTAATCTGACGATGGCGCTGACTGCAAAGAATGTTCCATACAAAGAAGGCTTCGGCCCTTTTGCCAATGAGATTTATCGGATGCCAATGCCTTACTCATATCGCTGGAATGGCGATCAGGCCACCATCTCCGAAGATTCATTGAAGATGGTCACAACAAAGATTGAGAAAGAAATTGGCGCACACAATGTTGCGGCAATCATCATCGAACCGATTCAGGGCGAAGGTGGATTTATTGTTCCGCCAAAGGGGTTCCTGCCAGGGCTTTCAAAGTTTGCAACTGATAACAAGATTGTGTTTATTGCTGACGAAGTCCAATCTGGATTTGCACGTACCGGTGACTGGTTTGCAGTCAATGATGAAAATGTTGTGCCAGATATGATTGTGACAGCTAAAGGCATTGCGGGTGGTCTACCACTTGCTGCAGTAACAGCTCGCGCAGAGATTATGGATTCTTCCCATGTTGGCGGCCTCGGCGGCACTTATGGTGGAAATCCGATTGCCTGCGCCGCGGCCCTTGCTGCAATAGAGATCATCGAAGGCGAGAAGCTAGTTGATCGCGCTCGCCATCTCGGAGAGATTCTCTTCTCTACGTTGAATGAGATTGCAGCAAAACACCCAGAGATTGGCGAAGTTCGCGGACGCGGAGCGATGGTTGCAATTGAATTAGTAAAGGCAGGTACGAAAGATCCAAACCCAGAACTCATGGGCAAGGTAATTAAGTATTGCCAGAGTAAAGGCGTACTCATTCTTACAGCGGGGTCATACGGAAACGTGATTCGCTTCTTGCCACCGCTTGTGATTACCGATGAACTTCTGAAGGATGGTCTGAGCGTTCTCGCTGAAGCCTTCGATGTAGTCGCATAACCTCTCTTCAAGCGCGATATCACCCCTATTTGTCACCCTAATGGGGGTGATTTCCAATAGCGCTTGCTGGGGTGAATGCGGGAAAATTCACCCATGGCGGGTGATAAAAACTCAGGGGTTACCACCTCTCGCACGCTCATTCCCAACTTGCCTCCCGAGTACCTCTCTCGGCGCCACCTCTTCCCATTGATCGATAATGAATCTTCCGGAACCACCTTTGTCATTGCCCCAGCTGGATATGGCAAAACGACGCTAGTTTCTGAATGGGCGCAGAACCAAGAGAAAAAAGTTATTTGGATGACTGTAACAAATGGCGATACCACCAATGAAATGTCAGCGATGTTGATCGCAGCCACTCGTCGCGTGATTCCAAATTTCGCTCCTTGGTTTGAACGAGAGCAGCCGATTCGGGCCACCGATGTTGTGCGTCGTTGGGGGAATGAACTGATTAATACAAGTCAGGAATTTATCTTTGTTCTAGATAACTTGCGAAATCCAGAAGATGAAGATGTTGATATTGCGGTTCAACTCATTCAGCAATTTCCCCAAAATATGCATTTTGTGGCAATCCGAAGCACTCCGATTGAGGGAATATTTGGAGTGTGCTCCTCCAGAGGGCCAGTCAAAGTTGTCACCACAAATGAATTGAGATTCGAAGAGGATGAGATTGAGCAACTTGCGAAAAATTCAAATATTGAAATCTCTGAGGCATCTCTCAAATTACTTCATGCAGGATTAGGGTGGCCAGCAGCAACAAGTTTGTTGGTTGCATACCTTCAAGGTAAAGGCGAGAAATCTGGAATTGAGGAAATCCTCTCATCGAATGTCGAGCCATTGCGCTCACTGGTACTGATAGTCATTGATGGTCTCGGACGCGAAGTATCAGAGATGTGCGAAGAATTGTCGGTCCTTGAGGTCTTTACTCTTGACGATGCGAAGGTAATTCTTGGTGAGAAGTATTCTTTCGAGCTCATTAACGCGGTTGCACATAAAGGCGAGATTTTTGCCCCGCTACGTGATGCCAGAGTCGGATATTCGTTCTCTCCAATGGTCCGCCAAGTCTGTCTTGAGAGATTGGGGCATCGAGGCGATGTAGCTCGTCAGCTGCACGAAAAACTCATTACTCACTTTGAGAAACAAGGTGACCCCAGCTCTGCGATAAACCATGCATTTCAAGCCGGTAATCAGGCGAAAATTTCTGAGCTTTTTCCTACTGCCGCACGGGTTAAGCAAGCTCAGGGCAGGGGCGGTGAACTTTTACGGTGGTCAATCTTTGCTTCGTACGCGCCTCAAGATGGAGATCTCAAGAGGTCTACTGTTGCGATTGCCGGTCACCTGGCTGACCTAGATTTTTCCTCTGCAGCGAGCGAGATATCAAAAATGAATTTGTTGGCGCCAAATACAGAAACGCCAGAGTTCTTCTATCAATTTGTGGCTGGTGCCTCGATTTACTCAGCCATCACACTTGGAAAATTCACTGAGGTAGAGCGCTTATTTGAGCGAACAAAGGCGGGAACTTCAGATTGCTATCTTGGAGTCGATGATCAGATCAACCTAGTTCGCCTGCTTGCTGCCAAGCGATACATCTGGAACGAGGCTGAAGGAGTTGAAGCGGCTTACGAGCTATCTCAAAAAATGGGTAAAGAGACGACTCTCTTCACATCCCATGCATTCTTAAACTCTATCCACGCCATGCACCTTCATCAAAGAGGTGAGTACCGAAGAGCATTTGAAATAGCGAATATCGCATTTGATCAGTTAACGAAAAATGGATGCGTTGGTAACCATGGCCCGCTTGATGCAAAGTTCATCATGGCGAGATGCCTCCTTGAATTCTCTCGCCCGCGTGAAGCTTTGACTCAATTAGAGAGAGTTCGAGATAAGGCGCTGCAATGGAAGCAATGGCATTGGTATTTGACAGTGGAGAAGCACATTATTGAAAACCTTGCCTACTCAGAGATGCATGGAGAGGCATTCGAGAGGGTAAAGCTATCTCGCGATCTGGTAGCGAGCATTTCATCTGTGAACGAACTTAGTGATTTTGTCGATATCAGTGAGCTGGCTATTCGCCGCAAAGTCGGTGACTTTGATCGATTAGAAAAACTTGTCGAGAGAGCTCCCAAGATTCGAGATACATTTCAGTACAAGATGGCGGTGGATGAATTTCGCGGACGAAAGGTTTTGCATCAGGATGTGAAGAACCTCTCAGAAAAGACACCACGAGATCAAATATGGAAGTACCTCACGGAAGCTTCTCTGAATATAGATTCTGAGAAAATCGCGATGCAGGCCATACATAAAGCGCTAAAAATAGGTTCTGAAGTTGGGGCGAAGGAAACGTTTTTGCGCCAACGAAATGAGATGGGCAATTACATAATAAAGATCGCAAATAGTTTTCCAACGGTATACAACGAAGAACTCGCAGCAGCTACGGCAGATCGAATAAAGGAGAGAGAGACACTGATGAAAGCAGAGCACCAAACACTGACTAAGCGAGAACTCGAAATTCTTCGCCAACTATCGACTGGTCGAACTCTGACGGTCATCGCGGGAGAGCTCCACATCTCTCAAAACACCATGAAAACTCACTTGAAAAATCTTTATCGCAAGCTTGGCGCCGATGGCCGACATGATGCTGTGGAAAAAGCAAGGGATTCTTTTATTCTATAAGATAGCGCTCACAGGTTTTTTAGCTGATTGAGGAGCTTGCCATGAGCGATGAATTCGATGAGATAGTCGGAGAGCTCGACGGCGAACTCGATCTCACGCTCTATACAGATGCTCAAGAGTTAGCGGAAGAGGTAACTGCCCAGGCGCTGGTTGCGATAGAGAGCGGTCTGCTCGCTCGTGGCGAATTTCATCTCGTTCTCACCGGTGGAACTCTAGGTATTCAGATTTCGCAGATGTTAGTCGGTGCTTTCAATAGCGCTCCTGAGTTATATCAAGGGCTTCATATTTGGTTTAGTGATGAGCGCTATGTAGATACAAATAGCCCAGAACGAAATGCCGCGCCACTTCACGGCACCTTAACAAATTTCAATGTCATCGTTCATGAAGCTTTGGCACCTGACTCACCCGCAACCATAGATGAGGCGGTCAAGAATTATGTCGACGCCCTTACTGGCGTATCCATTGACTTAAATATTCTGGGGGTCGGTCCGGATGGCCACGTGGCTTCACTCTTTCCAGGTGTAGCAGACCTGGATGATCAACGTTCCATATTTTCAATTACAGATTCACCAAAGCCGCCCGCCGCTCGTATCTCATTTACGATGAAGATGATTAATGAAGCACGTGAAGTCTGGATTATTGCCGCCGGTGAAAGCAAGGCAGATGCTGTTGCAAAGATAATAGAAGGTGAATTCTCAGTACCAGCCAGTTATGTCAGCGCAGTGAGCCGAACCCGCCTAATAGTCGATCAAGCCGCCTTCTTCACTGAGTAAATTCATCCACTAGACTTACCTACTATGAGCACAAGCACCTTTGGCATGATCGGTCTCGGCCGTATGGGCGCAAATATCGTCAGACGCCTCCACCGTCACGAC
>WLPB01000027.1 GCA_009698975.1 Actinomycetota bacterium
GATATCTTCCTTGCTGATTCAACGAATGCGGATATTCCTGGATTTACTCCCTCTGAACGCGAGATTATGCCCGCACTTCACCGTGTTATTGCCCAGACAAAGAAGCGCGTCATTGTCGCCTCTTTCTCATCGCACGTTCACAGAGTGCAGCAGGTAATTGATGTTGCATGTGAGCATGGTCGCAAAGTTATATTCATTGGGCGTTCGATGGTTCGCAATATGAAAATTGCAGAAGATATGGGTTATCTCAACGTGCCAGCGGGCGTAGTTGTGGATATCAAAGATTTAGATAGCTATGGAGATAATGTTGTTCTCATCTCCACGGGATCTCAGGGCGAGCCGATGGCAGCGCTCTCTCGTATGGCTAATGGAGATCATCAGATTCGCGTAGGAGAAGGCGACACGGTAATTCTTGCTTCCTCTTTAATTCCAGGAAATGAGAACTCCGTCTACCGAATCATCAATGAGCTGACGAGACAAGGTGCCCGGGTAGTACATAAAGCCAATGCTTTCGTGCACGTTTCGGGACATGCTGCTGCTGGCGAATTGCTCTACTGCTACAACATCGTAAAACCAAAGTATGCAATGCCGATACATGGAGAGTGGCGTCACCTTAAGGCTAATGCCGAGATAGCAATTCAATCTGGTGTCCCACGCAAAAACACATTTATCGCCGAGAACGGAATCGTTATCGATCTCGTTAACCATGAGGCCGAGATTGCTGGCGCGATTCCAGTTGGCTTTGTCTATGTAGATGGGCAGAGCATTGGTGGAGTTACCGAAGATTCCCTGAAAGACCGTAGGATTTTGGGCGAAGAAGGCTTTATCTCTGTCATTGTCGTTATTGATTCACAGAGTGGAAAAATCGTCGCAGGTCCAGATATACATGCTCGAGGCTTTAACGAAGATACTGATCTCTTTGATGAGGTCCGTGGGGATATTGAGAAAGCTCTTGCTCGCGCTGTTGCAGATGGAAACAATGGAACTCATCAGCTCTCGCAGATTGTGCGCAGAACAATTGGTTCGTGGGTGGGGCAGAAACATCGCCGTCGGCCAATGATCGTTCCTGTCGTTATTGAGGTCTAGTTTCCGCCTTGCTTTGAATGGCGGCGCGCCTACGCCTGAGCGTCAAACCCTCCACCTATTATTGAAGGTGTGGCTACAAAGAAACGCACCTCTAAGAGCGGCAAGGGTTCAATTCCCTCTGAAATTCTGCGCGCTCTAGGAACAAGTTGGCGTGCAGTAGCTAAAGCTCTTGGTTCAGCCGTTCGAGCAATTTCTCGTTCGGGTGGCGATGTCGATGCCAAGGATTATCGAGATGGTGCAGCACTTCTGCTCCTTATTCTTACTGTGCTATCAATAATGGGAACATGGGCGCATTCAGATAATTTCTTCGCCAATTCAATTCACTCAGTACTTGCCGGAGCAATTGGTTCTATCGCCTTCATCACTCCAATTATTTTGGGCTACTTCGCAATCAGGGTATTTCGGAAACCCGATGATAAGCAGACAACTGGTCGCATAATCGTTGGTTTAGCCACGATGTTAATTGGCATAGCTGGACTCACACATTTCTTTAGTGGATCACTCGGATCGCCTCGCCCTACTGGAGAAACTGCAATTCAAAACGGTGGAGGAATCCTCGGTTACTACGTGGCATCACCGCTTGATAGTTTTATGGGATACCTGCTCGCCTACCTTCTTCTCTTCTTTGTCACGATTGTCGGCGTGTTAGTGGTGACCTCAACACCATTGAGTACCGTTGCTAGTCGGATCAAAGTTATTGCAGTGTGGGCATGGTCGAAGAAGCCGCAACGACGCGAAGAAGAGTTTGAGATTTCGGATACCCCGCCGTTTGAATCTCCAGTGGTTGCATGGCATGCGGATGAACCAGAAGATGAAACAGAGAATGAAATTGATGAGAGTGAGTTCGATGAAGAGTTCACAGTCGAAGTACCGAAGCCTTTAGAGAATCAACTTAAGTCCGCACCAGTAAATAACGCCCGCCCAGAACAACTTTTGCTCACAGGGGATTCCAAGTATGAACTTCCGCCGCAGGATTTACTGAAGTATGGCCCAGCTTCAAAGGGCAAGAGCAAGGCGAACGAGACCGTCGTTGCCTCACTCACCGAAGTCTTTAAGCAATTTGATATTGATGCTCAGGTAACAGGTTTTATGCGAGGTCCAACCGTTACTCGCTATGAAGTTGAATTAGGAAATGCGGTTAAAGTAGAACGCATTACCGCGCTTTCAAAGAATATTTCATACGCTGTTGCGAGCAGTGAAGTTCGTATTCTCTCGCCTATTCCGGGCAAATCTGCGGTTGGAATCGAAATTCCCAATACAGATCGAGAAATTGTTGCGCTCGGCGACGTCATGCGCTCAAGTGTTGCAGGACAAGATCATCACCCAATGCTGGTAGCACTTGGCAAAGATGTAGAAGGAAATTACGTCTGTGCAAACCTGGCAAAGATGCCGCACTTACTAGTTGCTGGTGCAACTGGTGCAGGTAAATCATCGATGATTAACGCGATGATTACCTCAATATTAATGCGATCTACTCCAGATGAAGTCAGATTAATCCTTATCGATCCTAAGCGGGTCGAACTGACTGCATATGAAGGTATTCCACACCTGATTACACCGATTATTACAAGCCCAAAGAAGGCAGCCGATGCACTTACCTGGGTAGTTCGCGAAATGGATCTTCGTTACGAAGATCTGGCAGTCTTCGGATTTAGACATATTGACGATTTCAATAAAGCAGTTCGTTCCGGCAAAGTTGTTGCCCCTCCTGGCTCTGATCGAGTTCTTGAGCCGTATCCCTATCTATTAGTCGTCATTGACGAACTCGCAGACTTGATGATGATTGCAGCACGCGAAGTTGAAGAGTCCGTCGTTCGCATAACTCAGTTGGCTCGTTCAGCTGGAATTCACTTAGTACTTGCGACTCAACGCCCTTCAGTAGATGTTGTTACTGGTCTCATCAAAGCTAACGTTCCATCGCGCTTATCGTTCGCGACATCTTCTCTTGCTGACAGCCGAGTTATTCTCGATTCTCCTGGCGCGGAGAAGTTGATTGGCCAAGGCGACGGACTCTTTATTCCGATGGGTGCAAGTCGCGCTATTCGAATTCAAGGCGCTTATGTTTCAGAACGAGAAATCGAAGCGGTAACAAACCATGTCAAGAAGCAGTTAAAGCCACGCTACCGCGATGATGTCACTGCCGCTCCGCAAAGTTCGAAGATGATTGATAAAGAGATAGGTGATGATCTCGATCTTTTATGTCAGGCGGTCGAACTCGTCGTCGGAACTCAATTCGGATCGACCTCGATGCTGCAAAGAAAATTGCGAGTGGGCTTTGCAAAGGCAGGCCGATTGATGGATCTGATGGAATCACGGGGAATTGTTGGTCCTTCAGAGGGCTCGAAGGCTCGAGTAGTTCTTGTCACCAGTGAAGAGCTCGATTCAGTTCTCGCCACTCTCCGTGACTAAATGGGGATGAGCTCAGGGGGGTGATTTCACCCCTTCTTAACCTTCCAGCTAGTAGAAACCTTATGTACAGGCGTAACATTAGAAGTCAGTTACGCACTATGGCGAATGAGAGTTGGTAGCTAAATGAATCTTGGTGAGGTGCTTTCAAGCGCGCGCAAAGATTCTGCCATTACTGTAGATGATCTAGCAGCAGCGTTGAGCATTCGCGCTGGTCTTCTTATCGACATGGAACGAAATAATTTTAGTAAATGTGGCGGCGATGTTTACGCTCGTGGCCATCTTCGCAATATCGCTCCGCTCTTGGGACTCGATTCAGCAATGTTGATTTCTCTTTACAATGCTGAACATTCGATGGAGAGTACAAGTCTAAATGAACAGCTTGTTGAGAATAACATTACAAAAGTTCCACATGAGAAGAAGAATATTTCCTGGAAAGTACCGGCAACTTTCTCATTAGTGATTTTGCTGGTGGTAGGAGTGGTGCAAATTGTGCAGTCGAACACCAGCGATGAGCCAACTCCACAAGCAGTTGCAACTGCAACACCAACTAATGTGGCTCCAACTCCAACCGTGACAGAGCCTGCCGTAGATCCAACTACGCCAGCAAGTACTGCGAATGTCTCGATGACACTTTCGGCTTCCGATGCAGTCCGAATTGATGTTGTTATCGAAGGCACTCACGTCTTTAAGGGCGAGATGTTGGCTGGTGAAAGTAAGAATTTTGACTCAGATTCTTCTATTAGCGTCTACTTTAGTGATGCCGGTGCGATTGATGTCACTGTTAATGGGGAAAATCTTGGAAGACTCGGCGGCACAGGTGAAGTTCTGCGTCGCACATTCCGCTAAACCTGTACCATCACCCCATGTCTCGCACCGTTGCAATTGTTACTATGGGGTGCGCACGTAACGAAGTTGATTCCGAGGAGCTCGCAGGTCGTTTAGCGGCCGAAGGTTGGATCCTTGTCGATGATGTTGATGCCGCAGAAGTTGCAGTCGTTAATACATGTGGGTTTATCGAATCAGCGAAGAAAGATTCAGTAGATGCCTTATTAGAGGCTAATTCGCTGAAAGGCCATGGCACAACCAAAGCCGTTGTCGCTGTCGGATGTATGGCCGAACGTTATGGAAAAGAGCTCGCAGAGGCGCTACCCGAGGCCGACGCTATTTTGGGATTTGATGATTACCAAGATATCTCAGCAAAACTTCAATCTATTCTTGCTGGAAATTCTCATATCTCGCACACTCCGCAAGATAGACGCGCGCTACTGCCTATTTCACCTGTTGCTCGTGCTGCAGTGCGCGCTGAAGTTCGCGATGCCGAACATGCTTCTAAACTCGGAGCGGGTGGCTCGCTCTTCCGAAAGAGACTGGGAAATGCTCCCTGGGCTCCACTAAAAATTGCCTCTGGCTGCGATCGTCGATGTTCTTTCTGCGCCATCCCATACTTCCGAGGTTCTTTTGTATCTCGTCCGGCGGATGAGATCTTAGAAGAGGCATCGTGGCTCGCTCAACATGGAGTAAGTGAACTTTTCCTCGTGAGTGAGAACACAACGTCTTATGGAAAAGATCTCGGTGACTTGCGAATGATGGAGAAAATTCTTCATAAATTCGCCGAAGTACCAGGAATCGAACGAGTACGACTTTCATATTTACAACCAGCGGAGATGCGCCCAACCTTGCTGCAGGCCATGATTGAGACAGATAAGGTGGCGCCGTATTTTGATCTTTCATTCCAGCACACAAGTGCTTCCGTGCTTCGCAGAATGCGTCGCTTTGGTGATTCCGAAAAATTCTTACACTTAATCAATCAGATTCGTGCACTCTCACCTGAAGCTGGAATTCGCTCGAACTTCATCGTTGGTTTTCCGGGCGAGAGCGAAGAAAATTTCAATGAGCTCTCTGAATTTATTGCATCAGCGAAACTTGATGCGGTTGGAATTTTTGGATACTCAGATGAAGATAAAACTGAGGCGCTTGATCTGTCAGACAAGGTCGATGAAGATTTGATCAAAGAGCGCGTTGAATCCCTTTCTCGATTGGCCGATGAGATGGTTTCAATCAGAGCTCAGGCACGAATCGGCGAGACTGTACGAGTTCTCATCGAGGACGCTGAACTCCAAGAAGGACGCGCAGCCCATCAAGGCCCAGAAGTAGATGGCACAACCTCTTTTATTGATACCGATTTCCTTGTTGGTGAATATGTCGATGCTGTGGTTATCGACTCAATGGGTGCAGATTTGGTGGCAAGGCCGATATGAGTTTCGGAATTACATTTACGCCTAATTTATTAACCGTTCTTCGCATTGCCTTGATTCCTACAGGAGTCTGGGCAATTTTTCATTCCCCTTCCGATCTTTGGCAATTTATTGCCTGGTCAATATTTTTTCTTCTGGGAATGACGGATATTCTCGACGGCCATTGGGCACGTAAGAGCAATCGAACTACAGCACTTGGAGCTTTTCTTGATCCAGTTGCAGATAAGGCACTGATTGGCGCTGCCATGATTTCTCTTGTAGTCCTTGATCGTTTCTCGCTTGCGGTGACAATAATTATCCTTACTCGCGAAATTGGAATTACGATTTTCAGGTTAGCCGTAATCAAAGATGGTGTGATTCCGGCGAGCAAGGGCGGAAAAATTAAAGCTCTTCTCCAAAATTTTGGTGTCGGTTTCTATATAATGCCATTGCCAGAAGTGGTGCACCCTTTGCGCGATGGCCTCATGGCGGTTGCGGTAGTACTGACAATTTGGAGCGGATTTCAATATATCTATGCCTGGTATCAAGCTAAAAAGAAATAATTTACTCCTAAAACTCTCTAGGTGAATCTTGAGGGGTCAGGTAGATTTCTCGCATGTCATCACTTCATCATGCAACGCTCGTGATTGCTCATCTTATTGAGCATGGCGAGAGTCTTTGCGTCGCGGAGTCGATTACTGCAGGCGGATTAGGACATGCAATCACATTCGCACCGGGAGCATCAGAAGTTTTCCGCGGCGGAGTGATCGCATATTCAAATGAAGTGAAAGAGAATTTTCTTAACGTTCCGCCATCTTTGATTGCCGAGTACGGGGTTGTCAGCGAAGAAGTTGCAGTGGCTATGGCCGCGGGAGCTCGCGAGAAATTTGATACAACATGGGCAATTTCTACGACCGGTGTCGCAGGTCCAGGCAGCCATGAAGGTGTCGCTGAAGGCACGGTCTGGATAGCAATCGCTGGCCCTACCCATCACACCCTGCATTTACAGCTCGATTCTGGGCGTGAAGCGATTCGAACTGGTGCTATATCCAGCGCAATCGGTAGCTTTTCCCGTATCCTTATCGCACGGAATTAATAAGAAAGGGGAGTGGCCCATGGTTTTACTACGGGAATCTGTCGGTCATGCTCTCCGATGCGCCCGCACCGATCAGTCACGCACTCTTCGTGATGTTGCTCGTGATGCACGAGTCTCACTCGGATATCTCTCTGAGGTAGAGCGTGGTCAAAAAGAAGCGTCATCAGAACTTCTTAACTCAATTTGTGAAGCGCTCGGTTTATCCTTAGCCACGTTAATGCACGAGGTCACTCTCAATATTTCAGCACATGAAGTCACAAAGCTCGCAGTCGTCGATGCAGCCTAAGTACCAGCATCAAACTGGAGTGCATCGTCGAACCGAATCGGCAATCCTTGAAGGTACTAAAGAACTTATAACTCGCTCGGGTATCGCTGGACTATCTATGATTGAGATTGCCGATCACTCTGAGGTGTCTCGCGCTACTTTATACAATCATTTTCGCGATAAAGATGCCGTACTTGCAGCTCTCATTACATCAGAGGTAAATCGCCTTGTTGAACTCGCGAGCTCTGCTGGGACTCCCGCCGATGCACTTGAATCGCTCTCTATCTCAGTTTCATCAGATAAGGCACTTGCAGCAATGCGTATGCATGATGGCAAAGAACTTGTTCGAGCCCTTACCAACACACAATCAGAGCACTTTATTACTATTGCTCAAGTGATTTATTCGGCGACAAAGTCAGAAGCTGGCACTGGTATTGCAATGCGCTGGCTCATTGGACAGGTGCTTCAACCCATTACCGCAGAACAATCTCGCAACCAGGCAATCGCACTGGTTGAGGGCACCCTCTTTTAGAGAGCCCCGATAATGAGAATTTCAGATTTAAAGGAACGCCTAGCGGTCTCATTTGGCGAACAATGGGCGCCATCATTTTCCCAAGATATTGCAATCAGCGAACTTGGTAGCAAGACAGTGAATGAGGCGCTTGCAGCCGGTCTTGAGGTAGATGAAATTTGGCGAGCTGTCTGTAAGCAATGCCCGACTGAAACTGCTAAACAGCGATAACTTCAAGGACCCAAGGGACATGTCCATCACTGGGTGTGAGCGCGCAGGGATATTTCTCGGAAACTATTGCGTAGAGATCTTCTGGACTCTTAGGCATGGATCGCGATTGCAATAACCAGCGCGTAATCTCACCACGGGTCTTCTTCGACATATGGGTCACAACGGTGCGCACCCCATTGACGACGGTCGAGACCTTGATTTCTACCGTGATATCAGGGGGAGATTTCCAGACCGTCTTATAGGTCGATGAACGACAGTCGACGATGAGGGGAACTTTGATGGGATTGAGCTTCGCGGCGACTGCCGTCGACATCGCCTTGTTATTAATCTTCTCTTTATAGCTCTCGATGCGATCGAGCGGGCGTACGACTCCGTACTTTGCACTAATGATTGCAATGGATGCCTCGCCACGCTTCTTCGCAGCTGCAGATAAGGATTGCCAATCCAGTGCCTGATAGAGCACCCCCGAATAGACCGAGATTGCTGATGCGGGCTTAGAGGTTTCAGCCTTCTTCTCAGATGGGGGCAGCAGGATGAGCACGGCGTGAGTATGGCGCTCGCAGAGGCTGATTTGTCAGTGGTGGGCGATAGCTTCTGGGCGTGTCTTAGGTGGTATTCGAACAGATGTTCGACTACCATTTATCCATCGCAGTTGGCTCGCCAGCAGTGATGCACAACCAGAGCGGTCTCGTACCTCCGCCCACAGCGTCTCTATAACGCCAAGGGCCGTCGTCGAAGTATCCGTACCTTCTGGACCACCACACGGTGGGGGATTAGCCCTCAGCGTTCGATTAAAAGGAGAAAAGCTCATGGCAGCAGATAAGCCAAGTAAAGCCGATGAAAAAGCATCATCGGATCGCGACAAAGCCCTCGATACCGCCCTCGCTCAGATCGAACGTCAGTTTGGTAAGGGTGCAGTTATCAAGATGTCAGATAAGCAGGCCCAAGTTATCGAAGTTATTCCGACAGGTTCGGTCGCACTCGATATGGCCCTTGGCATCGGTGGACTTCCACGCGGTCGAATCGTAGAGATCTACGGCCCAGAATCTTCAGGTAAGACAACACTTACCCTTCACGCAATTGCAAGTGCACAAAAAGCTGGCGGAATCTGCGCATTCATCGATGCAGAGCATGCATTCGATGCAGAGTATGCAAAGAAGCTCGGCGTTGATATCGATGCGCTCCTTGTATCTCAGCCAGATACCGGTGAGCAAGCACTTGAGATCATGGATATGTTAGTTCGCTCCGGAGCCCTTGATCTCGTAGTTGTTGACTCTGTTGCAGCACTTGTTCCTCGCGCCGAAATCGAAGGCGAGATGGGCGACTCACATATGGGTCTGCAGGCACGTCTGATGTCGCAAGCACTTCGTAAGATGACAGGTGCGCTACACCAATCAAAGACAACAGCAATCTTCATCAATCAGCTCCGCGAAAAAATTGGTGTCTTCTTCGGTTCTCCAGAGACAACAACAGGCGGTAAGGCACTTAAGTTCTACGCATCAGTTCGTCTTGATATCCGTCGCATCGAAACTCTTAAGGATGGACAGGATGCGGTCGGAAACCGTACCCGCGTCAAGGTCGTTAAGAACAAGATGGCGCCACCATTTAAGCAGGCAGAGTTCGACATTATTTACGGAACAGGTATCTCACGCGAAGGCTCACTCATCGATCTCGGTGTTGATGTCGGAATCGTGAAGAAATC
>WLPB01000028.1 GCA_009698975.1 Actinomycetota bacterium
GATTGTTCTGATACGTCCCAATAGCGCAAGGGCGTAATGCGAGTCTCCAGATTCAAGTGCACGGGCTGCCTCAGCAAACTCGTGAAGAATTTGCTTAAACCAGAGTTCATAAGTCTGATGGATAATAATAAAAAGCATTTCATCATGCTCTGGGCCAACAGAGAGAGGTTTTTGTAGTTGAAGTAGTTCATCCACCTTTAAGTACGAGGTGTATGTCAGCGCTGAATCGTATGAATCGCTCATGTGACTCTTGAATCGGAGCCCTTAATCTCCTCATATTTACGACTGATTGTGAGATCTCGAATCCGTTCAAAACCATCCCAGACCTCGGTATATGAAGTTGGCAGTGGTGCTATCGCTAAACGAATTGAATTTGGAGTGCGGTAGTCAGGAATAACATTGGCGAATTGTCGAAGCGCAATACAGATACGAGCAGCATCAGGGTGTCCCAGTGAAATATGCCCGCCACGCTCATCTGCGCTCCTTGATGTAAGTAATGTGTATCCAAGGTCTGCCAACCATGCATCGTAGAGATCGATCATCAACTGAGTTCCGGTAGCCGCTTTTTCAGAGATTGCGTCGATTGTGGCCTCTTCAATCATTTCAAAAGCTACCTGCACTCCACGAATTCCAATTATGGATGGACTTGCAATTTGGAATCCACGAATTCCTTCTGCTTTTACAAAATCCGGACCCATTCCAAATTGATCTTCATTTCCAAACCATCCCTGGATTGGGACTTGCAACTCTTTCTGAACCCGCTTGCTCACAAATAACCATGCAGGTGCGCCAGGACCAGAGTTTCCATATTTGTATGTACAGCCAACTGCAAGATCTACACCGTTGGCATCAAAATCCATTTCGATTGCACCTGCAGCATGGCTTGCATCCCATAACATCCAAGCTCCGAATGAGCGCACAAAATCAGTAATAGATTTAATATCATTTCGAGCACCAGAGCGGTACTGAATAACCTCAAAAGTTACAAGCGCCACATCATCGCTCATGTGCGCTTTGAGAATATCGACTGTGATTCGCTCGTTCTCAGCGTTTCCTGGACTCTCGTTATCGATAATGACAAGGTTGAGACCTAATTGTTGTGCAATTCCATCGAGGATATATCGATCTGTTGGAAAGTTTGCAGCATCGGTAATTATGGTTTTACGACCAGGGCGAGAATTAATAGCAGCTAGACACAATTGATAGAAATTTACTGATGTTGTGTCACATACAAGAGTTTGACCAGGGCCTGCGCCTAGTACGGATCGAGCAAGGAGGTCTCCGGCAGGTTGGGCTTCATCAACCCAGTGGCCCCATCCGGTAACGACTTCTCGCCCCCATTCGTGAGTAAGAAAATCGCTGACTGCCGTGATTGTCTTATGAGGAAGGCGTCCGAGTGAATTACCGTCGAGATAGCAGAGATCGGGATCGGTAATCAGGAATCTCTCACGAAAATGGGCTAACGAGTCATTTCTATCCAGCTCAAGTGCATATTCGCGGTCAGTAACCTTCATGATGGAAAGGTACGCTCTCCTACCGTGGCGCGCAATCTAATGAATATCGAAGAGCTCTCTAAGGCTTTCGATATTCGACCTCTCCTGACGAAGGTCTCTCTCGGTATATCCGAAGGGGAGCGCATCGGAATTGTTGGTCGCAACGGTGCTGGCAAAAGCACTTTGATGCGAATTATCTGCGGTGAAGAACCTGCCGACTCAGGTCGTGTAACAAAATCAAACGCAACAACAATTGGATTTCTCGCCCAGATTGATAAGGCAGATCCCGATGCAACTGTCGGCGAGGTAGTTCTGGGTAATCGCGAAAAACATGAGTGGGCAGGCGATGCACGTATCCGCGAGATATTTACCGGCCTCTTCGGTGGATTTGATGACCATCTCTTCGAGCGCACATTTGGGCAACTCTCTGGCGGCGAGAAGCGAAGAGTTGGATTAGCGAAGCTGCTCATCGATGACTTACAACTTATTCTCCTTGATGAGCCAACAAACCATCTCGATGTTGAGGGTGTTGCCTGGCTAGCAAATCACCTTAAGAATCGACGCGATCTTGCAGTATTAGTAATCACTCACGATCGTTGGTTCTTGGATGAAATTACTGAGCGAACTTGGGAAGTCGTACAGGGACGTGTCGAGGAGTATGACGGTGGCTACTCAGCATTTGTTCTAGCAAAGGCAGAGCGTTCTAGACAAGGCGCAGCAACAGAGGCCAGGCGCAATAATTTGATTAGGAAAGAACTTGCATGGCTTCGTCGTGGTGCACCTGCTCAAACTACAAAACCTAAATTTAGAATTGATGCTGCAAACGAATTGATTTCTGCAGAACCGGCACCGCGCGATGGTGGCGAACTCCTTAAGTTTGCACTCAATCGCCTCGGCAAGACAGTTCTTGAGACGAAAGATATACAGGTGAAAGCGGGAGATAAAGAACTTCTCTCACACCTGACTTGGAATATCGGTCCAGGTGACCGCATTGGAATCGTTGGAGTTAACGGCGCCGGTAAAAGCACGCTGTTGCGTGTGCTTGCCAGCGATTTATCGCCAGCTGCAGGAAAGCTCACCACTGGAATAACAGTGAAAATAGCCTTTCTTACGCAGCATTTAGATGAACTTGATCCGACCTGGCGGGTACTTGAAGCTGTAGAAAACGTTGCCCAGTACGTCGAACTTGGTAAAGGAAAGACTCTATCCGCTTCGCAATTGTGTGAGCGGTTAGGTTTTGACCGAGATGGGCAGTGGACGCCGGTTGGAGATTTATCTGGTGGAGAACGTCGTCGTCTACAACTGACGCGCCTCTTGATGGATGCCCCGAATGTTTTAATGCTTGATGAACCAACAAATGACTTTGATATCGAAACCCTCACTGAGTTAGAAGATTTACTTGATAGCTACGGCGGAACGCTTCTTGTTGTTTCTCACGATAGATATTTCCTTGAACGTGTATGCGATCGTTTTGTTGGTCTACTTGGCGACCTGCAATTAAGAGACTTACCACGTGGAGTCAATGAATATTTGGAACTTCGTCGTCAAAGTCTCAATCAGGGTTCAACTCAGGGATCAAAGGGAAAGAGTTCCTCTGCGGCGGAAGAACGCCAGCTGAAGAAAGATTTAGCGCGAGTAGAACGGCAGATTAGCAAAGCACGGGATGAAATTACTCGCATCAAAATTGAGCAAGAGAAAATTCTTGATCCAAGTCAATTACAGGATCTTGACGCTGAGCTACTAAGAGTAGAGAGCGAAATTGAGGTCCGTGAAGAAGAGTGGCTCACAATCACGACTGCGTTAGAAGGATAAGTACGTGTCAAAAGAGCATCAAAGACTAGATCTCCTTGCCGCGCTATCAGGAGTAATGATTGCGCTTCAGGCTCGTGCTAATGGTGAGCTATCTAGCGCCCTTGATAATGGAGTGCAGGCAGCTCTCATCTCATTTGGATCAGGGCTCCTGATTATCGCTATCGTTGCAATCTTTAGCCCTTCAATTAAGGCGGGTGCGAGAAATCTACGCAGAGCTGTCTCGGCGCGCGAAATTCCTCCGCTGACACTCTTCGCCGGAGTACTCGGTGGAACATTCGTGGCAATTCAGACCCATGTAGTGCCTGTAATAGGCGTGGCTATTTACTCTGTTGCCTCCATTGCCGGACAGACAGCTGCATCGCTAGCAGTTGATCGGTGGGGGATTACTGGAGGCGGAAAGAAGAAGATTACCTTCCGCAGAACTGCCGCCGCGATATTTACCGTCCTTGCCGTGTTTATCTCAGTTGTAGATCGTATTGATAGCAAATCACTTTCGCTCTTTGCTCTGTTCCTGGCTGGTATTGCAGGCATGGTGGTCGGAGTGCAGAGAGCGCTTAACGGTTTGATTAACGAACATTCACAACAGAGCTTTACCACTTCTTTCCTAAACTTTCTCATGGGGACAAGCTTCTTAGTTTTGTTTCTATCAGCGAAAATCCTCTTCACATCCACCGAGTTAGTCCCACTTCCAAGTGGTCCATGGTGGATGTATACAGGTGGAGTTATCGGAGTTGTTTACATTGCATTTACATCGAAAATTGTGCAACACCTCGGAGTTCTGACCTTCACACTCTTTAGCGTGGGCGGAAATTTAGTGGGCTCACTCCTCATCGATATTTACTCACCAACCGATGGAGTACAGATCAGTGCTTACTTAGTAATTGGTATTGCAATGACATACCTTGGAGTTATTGTGGGCGGCGTGAATAATTCACAATCACGGAAATTATTGAAGCGATAATAAAGAAAGCTGCTATTGCATATGAAAAGCTCTTTACAAAAGGAAAACTAGCAGCATAGAAACCAGCGAGCGTAATTCCAGCACCCCACAAGACTGCTCCGACAATGTTTGCTGAAAGAAATTTGTAATAGTTCATCTTTGAAGCACCCGCTATGGGTGGTACAAATGTCCGAATCCATGGAAAGAATCGGGCTGCAACTACCGCCCACCAACCGGTTTGTTGGTAGAACTTCTCGGCATTTGCAATCATCTTCTGCACTCGTGGAGACTTTCTCTTATCTAGATATGGTCGACCTACAACTCGACCAATAACAAAGCCAACTTGATCGCCAAAAAATGCGGCTGCCACGATGATTGTGACCAAAATGGCGATATTGATATCTCCATGCGAGGCAGCTACCAAGCCTGCGCTAAAGAGAATTGAGTCGCCCGGAAGGAAGAATCCAAAGAGCAGACCCGTCTCAACGAAGACAATCGCTCCGATTAGCAGATAGAGAATAAATGGAGCAAGGGAGGAAAATTGAGTATCGAATGATGCGGCGAGCTCGGTCATCCCTGCTGAGAAACCTTCTTCACTGCGGCTGCAACCTTTGTGACTACCTGTGGATCAAAGACGCTCGGAACGATGAAAGATGCATTGAGCTGAGAAGAGGTTACGCAATCCGCAATCGCCTCTGCTGCTGCAACAAGAAGTTCATCTGAAATGTGGCTTGCCTGGGCATCGAGCAGACCTCTAAAAATTCCAGGAAATGCGAGAACATTATTTATTTGATTTGGTTGATCGCTGCGCCCAGTAGCAACAACAGTTGCATACTTGCGCGCGATTACTGGATCGATCTCAGGATTTGGATTTGCAAGTGCAAAGACGATAGATCCAGCTGACATTGATGCGACATCTGCCTCATTGAGAACATTTGGAGCGCTTACGCCGATGAAGACGTCTGCCCCTGCCATCGCTTGATGGATATCTCCTTGAAAGTTATGCGGATTTGAATTTTCAATAAACCAGCGGCGCATTGAATCTTCGCCCTGTGAAGACTTTGAAATTACTCCATCAAGGTCAAAGGCGACGATATTTTTTGCGCCACTTAAAACTAACAAGCGCGCAATCGCTGTACCTGCCGCTCCAGCCCCGCTCATCACAATCTTTACATCTTCAATTGATTTCTTGACTAATCGCAGCGAATTTCGAAGTGCCGCAGAGACAACAATTGCTGTTCCGTGCTGATCATCATGGAAGACAGGGATATCGAGTAGCTCGCGAAGGCGTGCTTCAATTTCAAAACAGCGCGGCGCAGAAATATCTTCGAGGTTGATACCTCCATAGGCGGGAGCAATGAGTTGGACCGTGCGGACAATCTCATCAACATCTTGGGTATCAAGACAGACTGGCCATGCGTCAACATCAGCAAAGCGCTTAAATAGAACTGCCTTTCCCTCCATTACGGGAAGGGCCGCCGCAGGTCCGATATTTCCAAGGCCCAATACCGCCGAACCATCAGTTACTACAGCGACAGTATTGCGTTTCATCGTCAATCTGCGCACATTCGTTGGATCTTCAACAATCGCCTCGCAGATTCGAGCAACGCCAGGTGTGTACGCGCGCGAAAGGTCATCACGAGTTTTTAGCGGAACCTTTGAGCTAATTTCAATTTTTCCACCAAGGTGTAACAAGAAAGTACGGTCACTCACCTTACGAACTGTGAGGCCAGCATGGGCTGCGAGTGAGTCATTAATTTCTTGAGCGTGGTCTTTATCGATTGTGTCACAGGTAATATCAACAACAACTCTTAAAAGGTCAGATTCAACAACGTCTACCGCGGTGATTGTTGCGCCAGCAGATGTAACGGTGGCAGTTACTAAAGCAACCGGCTGAAGTTCAGGTGCGCCTTCAACGCGAATTGTGATTGCATACCCAGGGGAGGTAGATGCCATTACACGACTCCGTAGAGACGATCACCGGCATCGCCGAGTCCGGGAACGATGTAGCCCTTTTCATTGAGCTTCTCATCCAGGGAACCAGTAACGAGAGTTATCTGAACCTTTGAATCCTTAAATGCATCTTCAACAACTTTGATTCCTTCAGGGGCTGCCAGAAGACAGATAGCAGTAATTTCTGCCGCTCCGCGCTCAATGAGGAAGTTAAATGCGGCGACAAGAGTTCCGCCAGTTGCGAGCATTGGATCTAATACAAAACAATGGCGACCCGTGAGATCTTCAGGAAGGCGATTGGCATATGTACTCGCTTGGAGCGTAGTTTCGTCGCGGACCATTCCAAGAAAACCTACTTGAGCCGTTGGAAGTAAACGCGTCATTCCTTCGAGCATTCCAAGACCTGCGCGAAGAATAGGAACTACAACAGGGCGAGGTTCAGCCATCTTAAGTCCAGTAGTTTCGGTAACAGGGGTTTTGATTGTGACAGAAACTGTTTGAACATCTCTTGTTGCTTCGTAGGCGAGAAGAGTCACGAGCTCTTCGACAAGCCTTCTAAATGTGGGTGAATCCGTCTTCTCGTCACGCAACACTGTGAGCTTATGTGAGATTAAAGGATGATTTGCCACATGTACTTTCATAGAGCAAACCTTACCGATAAAGTCTCTGTATGCAGAATAACGAGGAATTAATGGCGCTTGCCCTCGATGTTGCTCGCAATACATCGCTCACCGGAGATGTTCCGGTAGGCGCGATTGTCATCACAAGCGAAGGTGTTGTGATTGGCAGAGGCTCCAATGAACGCGAGGCAAATGATGACCCGACTGCTCATGCAGAAATAGTTGCTATTCGTGCAGCAGCAGCGCGATTGCAGAAGCCTCGTCTCGACGGTTGCACGCTCATCGTCACGCTCGAGCCATGCGCGATGTGTGCAGGTGCGATTGCTCAATCACGAATCTCTCATGTGATCTTTGGTGCGTGGGATAAGAAAGCGGGCGCTGTTGGTTCTGTGTGGGATGTTTTGCGCGACCCTCGTTCAATTTTTAAAGTCGAAGTTACATCCGGCGTTCTTGAAGAAGAGTGCGCAGAAATCCTGACTGACTTCTTTAAAGATAAATAAGAAGTTAGATAACCAACTCATATGAAGGGTTGAGAATAACGAGAGTGCCATCTTCTTCTCCGACCATTCCTTCGGCGCGGATATCCATACCAACTTCTAGTCCTGCAATTTCGCGTCGGCCTAAGAAGTTCAAAGTTATTCCACCGGTTTCATCCCATACCTCAACCTGAAGAGTGGGAGCGCTACCGCGAGGTGCAGTGGAGAGCGCAGTTACACGACCTTGTACATGTGCGCGCTTGCGCCATTGGACCTCACCAATTGGAGTGATGTTCTCGGCATAGTGGCTGATGGGTGTAAATGGCATATCGGCGCGCGCTGCAGGTACTGCAACTGGCTTAGCAACTGATGCAACCTTTACTGGAGTGTTAATCGGCTGAACCACAGAGGCGCCGGATGTGATGCTATTGACGTCAAAAGGAATAATTGTTGCAACAACTCTTTTGAGTTGTGAGATGGGTGCAGCAATTGCTTCAGCGGTCTGATCATGGAGTAAACGTCCCAAGAATCGTGAATATGAACGGCGTGGAAGCAACAGCGTCAGCTCTACATCTGGCTTCTCTGTCTTTCGAATTGCATAATCCACTGCTGAGTTTGCGATTCGTCGATCAGGACAATCAATGAGCTCAAGCCGTACATCTTCAAGTGCCTCAGATGCCGCCCATGCTTCTTGAATTTCCTCTGCATGGCGATCATCGATTACAAAGTGAACTGCTTGAATTTTGTGTGGTTTAAGGCTTCGCGCATAACGAACAGCTCCGACTGTTGCAAGGTCAACGTTATCCACCAAAATTGTTACATCATGGCGAGCGATTGAAGTTGCACGCTCTTGGCTTTCTTTGACCTGAAGCGCTTCTTGCTCGCGGACATATTGGCGGCGGAAGCGCAGCAATAGCATCACCATAAGAGGGGCAGTAATAAGCACCAACCATGCGCCTTGAGTAAATTTCACGACCGAAAAAATCAAAACGATGATGAGCGAAATTCCGCCGGCAGCGCTATTAATTGCAACCTTCCAACGCCATTGCTCTGGTCGAGTGCGCAAAGCGTGTCGCGTCATTCCAAAGCCAGCGAGGGTGAAGCCGGTGAATACACCAAGTGCGTAGAAGGCAACCAAATGCTCGACAGATCCAGCGGTAATAAAGACTAAGAAAAGTCCGCTGCCGGATAGAAGCAAGATTCCATTTGAAAAAGCTAAACGATGTCCACGCTTGGTGAGCTGACGGGGAAGATATCCGTCACTCGCAACGAAATTAACCAGTAATGGGAAGGCGCTATATGTCGTATTGGCTCCAGCGAAGAGAATAAGCATTGTCGCTAGCTGCACCAAGATGAACATCACTGCCCCAAAAGCACCTTCACCAACTGCAGCTTTCGCAATTTGTGAAATTACAGTTGGTGCACCGGACTCGTAAGGAACAGCATGAACATGGCTGGCAAACCAAGATACTCCAAGTACCAAAGTACCAAGGATGCAACTCATAATTACCAAAGTGCGCTTTGCATTGACATGTTCAGGAGTCTTAAAGAGCGCTACACCATCAGATATTGCTTCGAGGCCTGTAAGTGAAGATCCACCATTTGCAAATGCGCGAAGAAGAATAAAAATAGATGCTGCTGTGAGCAGCCCTTGTGCTTCACCAATTTCTACAGCCCCTGGAGCATATGGGTCAAGCATGGGCAGAGTGCCGTTAGCTAAACGCCACATTCCCATTCCGAAAACAATGAGCATGCAGCCTACGAAGAAATAGGTAGGCATCGCAAAGGCTTTACCTGCCTCTTTAACTCCACGTAAATTTCCAAAAGTCAGAAAGATAATGACAGCAACAATCATATGCATCTTCCACGGAGCTAGCCCTGGAAATGTTGAGATGATGGCGGCGACACCAGCGGCTGATTGAATCGCTACTGTCACTATGTAATCGAGCATCAAAGCAACTGCGGCGATTTGTGCTACTACCGGCCCGAAGTTATCTCGCGAAACAATGTATGCACCACCGGTTTTGGTATATACCTCGATCACATTTCGGTAGGAGAGAGTAATAAGAATCAGAATGCCGATAACAACTGCAGTCATCGGCATGATGATGCCAAATGCTGCCAAGCCAAAGGCGGGAAGTAGTGCAATCA
>WLPB01000029.1 GCA_009698975.1 Actinomycetota bacterium
AAGAAAAATCAGGGAGACGAGATAGGTTGCAATATCAAATCCATATCCGACTTCAATTGAAAATGTGGAAAAAATAATTCCACCTAATGTGGGGCCGAGAATAAATCCGATCTGCCAACGAAGTGTCAGAAGATTGCTCGCACTTGGTAAGTCCTCGTGGCTTACGAGCCGGGGCAAGATTGCCCCCATCGAAGGACGTTGCAATCCATCGACACAAGCAAAGAGTCCGGCGGCGATATAGATAGCAATCAGGGATGGCTCGGCGAGTAGCGAATTGAGCAAGAGGCCGGTGACGATCAAGAGCGCTCCGGCCTCGGTCGCCCAGATCAACTTCTTTCGATCCACGCTATCTGCCAGCACTCCGCCATAGAGTCCGAAGATAATCAGAGGGGTAATTTCAATAATTCCTAAGAGCCCCACAGCCAGGTAAGAACCAGTCAGCTCTTTAATCTGAAATGGCAGCGCGACATATGTAATCATCGAGCCGAGGTAAGAAATCAACCCGGCAGACCAGAGATTGCGGAAATCCGGGTACTTTTTCAGGGGCGAGAAGTCGATTGCAAGCTTCGATGCCTTGGATTTCATGGCGCAATACTATTCATGCGTCGACCGGCCATAGCTCGCTCAGAAAGACTTTTTAATGGAAAGTCTGAGCCTCTGTCGGAAATTGGCCGCCGCGGACTTCTTCCGCAAATTCCCCTGCAGCATCCAGGAGCTCTTTGCGTAAGTTGCGATATGCCTTTGCCAGCTTCGGTGGAGCAGCTGTAAAGCCAGCCATGTCAGTCCAGACCAGCACTTGAGCATCGGTGAACTTTCCGGCCCCGATTCCAATCGTTGGAATTGCTAGCGCCGATGTGATTTCTTGGGCCAACTCTTCCGGAACTAATTCCAGGACGATTGCAAAAGCGCCAGCCTTTTCGAGAGCGAGCGCCGCCGCCACCATGACCTCGCCATCGGTACGTCCCTGGACTCGATAACCGCTGAGTTGATGAAGAGATTGCGGAGTAAGGCCGAGGTGGCCCATTACAGGAATTCCAGAGGTGGTCAGTTTTTCAACAGTTGCAATATGTGCGCCCTCAAGTTTGACCGCCATCGCGCCAGCCTCTTTAAAGAAACGAGTAGATGTTGCGAGCGCTTGCTCGGGCGAAGATTCGTACGACCCAAAAGGCAGATCGGCAACAACCATTGCGCGCTTGGACGCCCTCACAACTGCGCGAGTTAGAGGAATTAGCTCATCAACGGTGACCGGGATTGTGTTCTCTTCGCCGAGAAAATTATTGCCTGCGCTATCGCCGACAAGAAGAACGGGAATACCGGCCTCATCAAAAATCGAAGCGGTCATCTGCTCGTACGAGGTAAGCATGGCCCACTTCTCGCCGCGCTCTTTCGCGCTACGTAGATCGGCGATTGTGACGCGACGATGCTTTGCTCCGCCATAAAGGGTCGTTGTACTCATTACTTTTTCTCCTGCCTCGAAGCCACAGTGGGTCCCCGGGTGTGCAGAGAAAGGATACTCCCTTACTCTTACCTCATGAAGCTGCGAGTAGCGATGGCTCAGATCAACCCCACCGTGGGAGATCTCCTGGGCAATGCCGCACTCATCTTGGCTCACGCACAATCCGCCGCAGATAATGGGGCTCACATCGCACTCTTTCCTGAGATGGCGCTGACCGGATATCCCGTGGAAGATTTAGCGTTGCGCCTCTCATTTCAGGAGGCGAGCAGAGCATCAATCGAAGTCTTAGCTAGCCAACTTCCGCGCGATCTTGTATCTATCGTCGGTTACCTCGATTGCATCGACGGCGCACCAGCAAACCGCGTGGCAGTAATTTCAGGGGGCAAAATTCTTGCTCGCTATACCAAGTGCCACCTACCTAATTACGGCGTCTTTGATGAGTATCGCAATTTCGTTGCCGGAGATTCAACCCTGGTTGTCCGAATCCATGGAGTCGATGTCGGAATTCTGATTTGCGAGGATCTCTGGATTGACGGCGGTGCGACAGCTCGGTTAGCAGCGAGAAAACCTGGACTCGTCCTTGTTCCAAATGGCTCACCCTATGAGCGGGATAAAGATGACACTCGTTTAGCACTAGTTCAGAAACGCGCTCGCGAATTTTCGGCGCCACTTGTCTATCTCAATATGACGGGCGGCCAAGATGATCTGGTATTTGACGGCGATAGCATCGCGGTCGATTCAAAGGGCGCAGTCATTGCTAGAGCTCCACAATTCGAAGATGGCATGGCGCTAATTGACCTAGACCTACAAGGGGCAACAAGTACCCCAGATGTTGTGATTAGTGAAGGTGAGGTAACACTGGATCGCACACTTGTTCCTGGCATTGCTGCCCGACTTGGCGCAGAAGAAGAAGTCTGGAACGCCATTGTTGTGGGTCTTCGCGATTACATAGGTAAGAATGGTTTTTCTGAAGTTGTTATTGGACTTTCCGGCGGCATTGATTCGGCGCTCGTTGCAGCCCTAGCCGTCGATGCCATTGGCCCAGATAAAGTCCACGGGGTCGCGATGCCGAGCAAGTACTCATCAACTCATTCAATTGAAGATGCCGTAGCACTAGCTGCCAATACAGGTCTCGGACTTCGCACCGTATCCATCGAGTCGATGGTGGATGCATACATGGATGAGCTAGAACTTACTGGAATCGCAGAAGAGAATCTGCAAGCCCGTGTTCGAGGAACAACTTTGATGGCAATCTCTAATCAAGAGGGCGCTCTAGTTTTGGCAACCGGAAATAAGTCCGAGCTAGCGTGCGGATACTCCACTCTCTATGGCGATGCGGTCGGTGGCTATGCCCCGATTAAAGATATTTACAAAGTCGATGTCTGGGCTCTTGCCAAGTGGCGCAACTCCTTGGCCATTGAGAATGGCGAGACTCCTCCGATTCCACAGCGTTCGATAGATAAAGAGCCAAGCGCAGAACTTCGCCCTGATCAAAAAGATTCTGATTCACTTCCTGAATATGAAGTACTCGATGAATTACTGCGCAATTATGTAGATGAAGACTTGGGCCATAACGCCCTGGTAGCGATGGGCTTTGACCCGGAGCTTGTAAAGCGAGTGATTGCAATGGTCGATAAGGCTGAGTACAAGCGTCGCCAATATCCGCCTGGCCCTAAGGTCTCTAAGCGTGCGTTCGGTAAGGATCGCAGGCTACCCATGAGCTCGAGCTGGCGAGAGCGCTGATTTTGTAACACAGGCGTAATCTCTGGCTGAGAGTATCTAGCCATGTCCTCAGATCAGATGAGCAAGCAACAAGAGTTCGTTCTTCGCACCATTGAAGAACGCGATATTCGTTTTATCCGTTTGTGGTTTACCGATGTTCTCGGAACCCTTAAGTCAGTGGCTATTGCACCAGCCGAACTGCAAAGTGCCTTCGAAGAGGGTATCGGTTTCGACGGATCTGCAATTCAGGGATTTGCTCGCCAACACGAATCAGATATGTTGGCAAAGCCAGATCCTGCAACATTCTCAATTTTGCCATGGCGTACAGAAGCACCAGGTGCGGCGCGTATGTTCTGCGATATAACTTTGCCTAATGGCGAGCCATCACCAACAGATCCACGCAATGTATTGCGCAGAACTTTGGCAAAGGCGGCCGAGATGGGTTACACCTGTTACACCCATCCAGAGATTGAGTTCTTCCTCTTTAAATCACAACCCGAAAAAGGCGTTGCGCCAGTTCCAGTTGATCAGGGTGGCTACTTTGATCACACCCCAGCAGTTGTGGGACATGACTTCCGTCGTCAGGCAATTACTTTGCTGGAAGCGATGGGCGTATCAGTTGAATTTAGCCATCATGAAGGTGCTCCCGGACAACAGGAGATTGATCTTCGCTATGCAGATGCGTTAAGCACTGCCGATAACATCATGACTTTCCGACATGTCATTAAAGAAGTAGCGCTAGGTCAGGGTTTCTACGCATCCTTTATGCCGAAGCCGTTTACCGATCACCCAGGTTCCGGAATGCATACTCACGTCTCGCTCTTTAAAGGCGAAGAGAACGCTTTCTATGATTCCAAGGCAGAGCTCAATCTCTCTGAGACTGGTCGCCAATTTGTAGCGGGAATTTTGAAGCATGCTTCAGAGATCACTGCAGTGACAAATCAATGGGTCAACTCGTATAAGCGTTTGCAAGGTGGGGGAGAAGCTCCTGCTCTTATCAATTGGGGCCATACCGACCGTGGTGCGCTTGTTCGTATCCCGATGTATAAGCCAAATAAAGAGAACTCAACCCGCATCGAATTCCGTGCACCAGATTCAGCGTGTAATCCTTATCTTGCATATGCAGTGATGATTGCCGCCGGACTTAAGGGTATTGAAGGTAAATACACGCTTGCGCCATCAACGGATTTTGAAAAGCTTCCGGCAAATCTCGATGAAGCTATTGCTGTCATGGAGAAGAGCGAACTCGTCCGCGAAACTTTGGGTGAATCAGTATTTGATTATGTCTTGCAGAATAAGCGAGCCGAATGGCTGGACTATCGTCGCCAGGTGAGCCAATACGAATTAGATAAATACTTACCCGTCCTCTAACTCACACCGTTAGAATTACAGCATGGCACACCTCGTAATCTCTGGCGAAACTCTGCAGCTCAAGCTCTCTGTCTGGGAGATTCTTGGCGCATTCCACTCATCGCCTACTGCTGACCTCAGCCAAGTTGAATCGATTGAGGTAGAAGAAAATCCGTGGGTTCGTGGAGTGCTCAAGGGGGTTCGTGCGCCTGGCACTGGAATCCCATTCGTGGTCATGCTCGGCACTATGCGTTATGCAAAAGGTAAAGATTTTGTAGCGATCTATCGCCGCCGCCCATCAGCGATAGTCACCCTCAAGAGCGGCGAATTTAAGCGCTGGATATTTCAGATTGAAGATATAGGTGAGATTGACGCCGTAAAAAAGTTGCTCTGATAACTAGAGTCTTTAGCGGGTTTCTTGCCCTAAGCCCCTAGCGTTATCTCATGAGCAAAGACCTGACTACTGGAAATCTCCGTAACTACAACCTGATTGCTGGGGCATTACACCTGGTTCAAATGGGTGCCGTTCTTGCACTCGCAAATGATTTCTGGCTACCCGTGGTCTCTCGGTACATGACTGATGCACCAGGACAGCTCAAGTTCGCAGAACCAATAATCTTGCTGAAAGCTCCTGTTGGGTATTTGGTCGCACTTTTTCTTGGTCTCTCTGCCTTCTTCCACTTCTTAGTTGCATCGCCTCAATTTTTTGGCCGCTACTCCACTGGGCTAAAAGAACAACGCAATTACTTCCGATGGGTTGAATACTCAATCAGCTCATCCGTCATGATCTTGCTGATTGCAATGATCACTGGAGTCTCAGATGTTGCAGCATTAATAGGGCTCTTTGGGGTCAATGCATCCATGATTCTTTTTGGCTGGTTGCAAGAGAAGTATGAGACTCCCGGCAACGGTGGCTGGCTTCCATTTATCTTCGGCTGCATCGCAGGAATCGTCCCATGGCTTGCAATTGTCTTCTATGTGTTGAGTATTGGTGGACCAGCAGATACGAGTGCACCTGTATTTGTCTACGCGATAGTTATTTCTCTCTTCTTGCTCTTTAACGTATTCGCAATTGTGCAGTGGCTTCAATATAAGAAGGTCGGCAAATGGTCTGACTATCTTCGCGGAGAGAAGACTTACATCACACTCTCACTCGTTGCTAAATCTGCACTGGCTTGGCAGATCTTCGGTTCAACCCTCGCTGGATAGAAACTAGCCGTGGGTTCCAAATCTCGATTTCAATTCGTTAAATGGCACCTTATCTACAGTTGAGTCATAGGCGACTTTAGAGTCCTCAAAGATAAAGAGAGCTGCATTGCCAGCAGTATAAAACGTCCCATCTTTTCGTTGCCCACAGTTGTGTACCTTCCAAATGAAACGTCTGTAGAACATCGGCTTCAAGGGATCTGGTTTATGGGGGCGCAGATAGGCGTCATCTTTTGCAATGAAGTAAATTGCAAGCAGGGCACGCACAACAGGAACTTTCGCGTACTTATCGAATTTGGTTTCACGCACTATGGGACGAGTCTCCACTGAAAATTCTCCATGGGGAAATCGCCATAGATACTCATCCATCGAGCTCTCAGAATGTTTCAGCATTGAAGATCCGCCTTATTGGTCGTCTTTCCCGACTTTCCATTCGACATTTTGTGAACTGTCGTAATTGTATATTTAACCTTTGCATCCCCGCGATGCCATATGCAAGGCATCGCTATGTTGACAATAACTGTACCGCTTCCACGACTACTCTTAGTAACAGGTGGCGTATTTCCTCCATCGTTCCTAACGAGCGTGACAGAGACTTGAAGATTTCTTCCCGCTGAAATCCCCTTGCATACAGTTCTTCCGGTTACATTCATCGTTCCTCGGACGTGAGTGGAAAGATGTGGTTTCTCTGAGGTAAGAATGCACGCTTCAATCACTACCCGATCTGATATCTCGAGCCCTGGAGGCGGCGGCTCTGCAAAGCTGTAACTTTGAGAAGCGATTAGAAGCAAAGCGATAGCTATTGGAAGTGACTTGCGCACGAGTTCTCCTGAACCTAGAAATTTCATACAGGGTTGCAAATTGCAAGCGGTAAGGAAATCGGGAGAACCCTCCTGATTACTCTCAGTATTGGCATCCCTACGGGTACAAGCTAGAATCACACCACTATGAAGCTCCGCGGACTCCTCCTTATCCGCCGTAGCGAGGCCTAAGAGTCGGTCTCCTCGCTGCGGAGTTTGGCCCTGCCGACAGACCAGCAGCCAAACTAATAAGGAGCAAGTAAATGAATTTTCCAAAGCAAACACCATCCAAGATGCCTGTGCATCGCTACTCATCTTTTATACCTGTAGAACTAGCCGATCGCACCTGGCCAGATAAGAAGATGATTGCTGCCCCAAAGTGGTCTTCGGTAGATCTTCGTGACGGCAACCAGGCGCTCATTGATCCGATGGATACACCTCGTAAATTAGCGATGTTCAAGTTACTCGTTGCTATGGGTTACAAAGAGATTGAGGTGGGTTTCCCATCTGCATCTCAGACTGATTTTGACTTTGTCCGCAAAATTATCGATGAAGATTTGATTCCTGATGATGTAATCATCCAAGTTCTTACCCAGGCGCGCGAACCACTCATTCGTCGTACTTACGAAGCTGTTGCAGGGTCGAAGCAGGCGATTATCCATTTGTATAACTCGACCTCAACTCTGCAACGCCGAGTTGTCTTTGGTCTCGATAAAGCAGGCATTAAGAAGATTGCAACTGATGGCGCGCAGCTCTGTCTTGATTTGATGGCAACCGTGCCTGAAACAAAGATTTCATTTGAATACTCACCTGAGTCCTATACCGGAACTGAACTCGAGTTCGCGGTCGAGGTATGTAACGCGGTAAATGATATTTGGAAGCCAACACCGCAATGGAAGACAATCATGAATCTTCCAGCAACGGTCGAGATGGCAACGCCAAATATCTATGCAGATTCAATCGAGTGGATGTGTCGCAATCTCAATAATCGCGAATCGGTCATTGTTTCACTCCACCCACATAACGATCGCGGAACAGGTGTAGCAGCTGCCGAGCTTGGTTATCTTGCAGGAGCAGATCGCATCGAAGGAACTCTCTTCGGAAATGGTGAACGCACTGGAAACGTTTGCCTAGTGACACTTGGCATGAACCTAGTAGCCCACGGCATCGATCCACATATCGACTTCAGCGATATTGATGAAATTCGTCGCACAGTTGAGTATGCAAATCAGTTAAAGGTTGCAGAGCGCCATCCTTATGGTGGCGACCTTGTCTTTACAGCGTTCTCTGGTTCGCACCAAGATGCAATTAAGAAGGGCTTTGATCATCTTGAGCGCGATGCCAAGGCGGCTGGAGTCGAAGTCGATCAGCACACATGGGCTGTTCCATATCTACCAATTGACCCTAAAGATATTGGTCGCTCATATGAAGCAGTCATTCGCGTTAATTCTCAGTCAGGCAAGGGCGGAGTTGCTTATCTTCTTAAGAGTGAGCACCACCTTGATTTGCCGCGTCGCCAGCAAATTGAATTCTCAAAGATTGTTCAAGCAAAGACAGATGATGAAGGCGGAGAAATTACCGCTGAGCAACTCTGGAAAATCTTTGAAGATGAATATCTGCCAACTGAGTCAGAACTCAATGAGAGCAGCAATTGGGGTCGCTTCAGCTTGAAGGGACTTTCACAGAAGTCAGAGATGAATCAAGATGTTGAACTCACCGTGCAAATTACAGATAACGGTGCAGCGCTCGAGCTTTCTGGCCAAGGTAACGGTCCGATTGCTGCATTTTGCAATATTCTTAAAAACCACGGCGTTGAGGTTCGAGTTCTCGATTTCCATGAACACGCACTCTCATCTGGCGGCGATGCCTCGGCTGCTGCATATCTCGAATGTGAAATCGATGGTCAGGTCTTCTGGGGCGTAGGAATCGACCCAAATACGACAACAGCTTCACTCAAAGCGGTCGTGTCTGCAATCAATCGCGCTATTCGCTAACTACTCTTAACGCCGTGAGTACCAACGGCAGCGCAATGAGCAAGGGCGCTCTCTATCGCGATGAAGCGATTGTCCTGCGTACTCAAAAACTCGGTGAAGCCGATCGCATCATTACGATGCTGACAAAAGAACACGGTCGAATTCGTGGCGTCGCTAAAGGTGTTCGTCGCACCATGTCAAAGTTTGGGGCTCGCCTGGAACCTGGTAGCCACGTTGATATTCAAATGCATACCGGTCGTACCTTTGACACGATTACTCAAGTTGAGGCGCTCAAGAATTATGGCGAAGAGATATCAAGTGATTATCAACGTTGGACAATTGCACATGCAATCTTAGAAACTGCAGAACGCTTTTCACCACACGAACATGAACCAGCTCCGCAAGAGTTTTCACTTGTTGTTGGCGGCATGCGCGCACTCTCTGAAAATCGATATGACCCATCACTAATACTCGATGCTTTTTTACTCCGTTCACTTGCCCTCGGGGGATATGCGCCATCACTGACAATTTGTTCTCGTTGTGAAAAACCGGGTCCACACAGATATTTCTCGCTCGTCGGTGGTGGCTCAGTCTGTAATGACTGTCGGCCATCCGCTTCTGCTACCCCAGCACCTGAAACTCTTGCTCTGATGGATTCGCTTCTAAACTCTGACTGGACATCTGCCACAGCGAGTGAGCCTCGCAATCGCCGGGAAGCTAGTGGATTGATTGCTGCATATCTACAATGGCACCTTGAAAGAGGTCTTCGAAGTTTGCCGATGGTGGAGAGAGCGTGAGTAGGAAAAATTCAGGCAAGATTGAAGTTCCACACCATATTGCAATGGTGATGGATGGCAATGGGCGTTGGGCGAAAGAGCGCGGATTG
>WLPB01000003.1 GCA_009698975.1 Actinomycetota bacterium
CACTATTCCCAGCGCTGAAGCAACTATGACTAGTCATTGACTTATCTGACGCCTAGCCCACTTGTCGCGCTCAGGAAGCTCTCAGTACCCTTGCAAAACGCACGAAGGTCACAAATGCGACTTTGTTGAAAGGGGAGGAGAGCGCCACATGAGCACCCTTCCTCCGCCTATTCCAGGCACGCCAAAGAGTGGCGGAGTAATGAAACCCCCACCGATTCCGAGTGGTTTCGGTGGAACAACAGCGACAACGAAGATACACGCAGAAGATTATGTGCGAGCTTCGATTCTTCCGCTCATCATCGCGCTCGTTGCAACAGTCGCAAGCTTATTTTTAACGCTGTTTTTCCGAAATATTTCTACCTGGGTTAACTTACTCGGATACCTACTTACTCCATTTCTCGTCATAATTTGTGCGGGTCTAGATTCAGTTCAGCAACGACGTAAGGCGACCACGGATCTCTATTTCTTGGAAAACCGGAAGTATTCATTATTTTTGCGCGCACTCTCTGCGCTCGCTCTACTGATTTCGATTCCTCACATTAATGGAATTGCAACAACTATTGCCGCATGGGTGGCGGATCTCTGATGAGTAAGCGTCTTGCGGTTTACGCTTTCCTGGTTGCAATTTTTCTTTCAATATTTCCGTCTGTGAGCTCAGCCAGCAACCACGATGAATTATCAGATACCGGAAATCGCGCATTTGAAGATTTGACTCGATGCATCAGCACAAAGAAAGTGCTTGATGTTTACTACCTCATTGATCAATCTGGATCTCTCAAGCTTACGGATAAGAACGATGACCGCGCGGGGATTCTTGCTGGCAGCCTCAGCGCTCTAGGAGATTTCGAGAGTGATGTCACGGTTAACTATGCAGTGACATTCTTCGGTGATGGCGTCGATAACTGGGCCAAGTGGAGCGAAGTAAATCCCTCAACAATCGATTCAAAAGCTAACGCGCTCAGCGCAGAGATTAAGAAACCATCCCGCAAGAGCGATTTCAACACGGATTGGCTGGCAGGACTAGAAAGAGCTCGGAGTGATCTTGAGGGCCAGAAGCGAATCTCAAATGGCTGTCAGGCTTTGATTTGGCTGACTGATGGCGGGATATGGCTACAGAACGGAAGCGGTTATTCAGCCCCCCATAACTTCAGTCAGGATCGTACTGATAATGCAGTGAATGAACTCTGTAACGATGTGATGCCTGCACTTCGACAGAACCAGGTTTCAGTTTTCGGTGTTCTGCTAAAAAATGATGCTCAGCTCGATCAGATGGATAGCACCAAGCGAGAAGAGACCGTCAATGGAATGTCGCATATGTTCCCCTTGGTTGAAGGTTCTTTGGATAACGCATCAATAGATGGCATCCCACAAGATAATCGGACCTGCGGCGTCGTGCCAATTCCAGCAAACCAATCTGCCGGCGCAGTGCTTATCGCAACAGATCCAGTATCACTTGCTCTGCAATTTATGGTTTTGACCGCTGCAACACAAGGTGGAAATGAAGGCGCTCTTTCACCAGGTAATCCAACTCGCTTTACTATCGATAAAGGCGTTCGCAAGTTTCAATTGGTGAGTACAACACGCGAATGGACGCTAATTGGCCCAAGTGGTGAGAGCTATTCAGAAGGTTCTGCTGGTGTTGATGTTAGACGCGCTGGCCTAATTACCACAATTAAAGTTGAAGTTGGCGCACTAGAATTCGGCAAGTGGGAATTTGCTTTTGATAAGAACTCTAGGAATAAACTCTTTCTTTTCAGTGGATTAGATGTGCGCATCAATAGAAGTGGTTTTGTTGCTGGTGAAAATGGAACACTCTCAGGAAATATCATCACATCAAGTAAGATTCAAAAAGTGGATTTGTCTGCCTACAACCAAGCTCCTGTCACTATAAAAATCATTAAGAGTGATGGAAAACCTGAATCACTTGCTGAAGTTACTCCAACCAATGGCGGCAGATTTACTCTTGATAATTTCCGTCCGCTGCCAGGTGAAACGCAACTTGAGTTACGACTGACAATGCCGCTAACCACTACTGGCGGCACAGTGCTTAAGCCAATAAGCGTTACCGTGGTAATCGATATTCCCGATCGCAGTAATTACCCAACCCTTGAGCAAGTCCCAGTAAAAATTGGTGATTTGGTTGAACTTAAAAGCGGTCAGGGAGAAATCAAAATAATTGGTCCATCTCAAGGAAGTGGTCGGGTTTGTTTTGAAACCGGCAACAACAATGGTGTGGAAACAACTTCTGACGAACTTAAAGATGATCGTAGATTTACCTACACAATCAAGGATCTTCCAGCAGATGGCTGTGTGGCAGTCGGTGAGAACGAACCGAAGTCACTGATAATTGAAGCCACCACAACTAAAACAGGGGAAGGCTCAGTCGAAGCAAATCTTCCGATGACTTCGTACTCAGATTCCGACAACAATGCTTTCATCAAAGACGATGTCCCCGTTGAATTCAATACAACCGTGGAGAAAAAGCTAGAGTGGCTGATTAAGATTTTGCTTTACTTACTTGGTATTGCGCTTCCTTGGGCATTTAGCTACATCCAAAATCGAATCACTACAAAGATTGCCTTTGGTCCTAAGATCCAGCGAGCCACTTTGCCTGTTTTGATTCACTCGACCAAAGGCGTCACCGCTCCAGATGGCTCACCAATGTTGGTAAAGGGTGAGGACTTTAGGTTCATTCCTGAACAAAGTGATACGAATTTCTATAAAGATCCAATTGGCGAAATGCGCGCGAAGACATCAATTAACGTACTTCGTGCGCCATGGTTTGAGGTTGCTGCAACGCCAGGACATCGCTTGGTAACCATGGTGCCTTCGACTTCAATGTTGCGTAAGCGTTTTGCAACCGGGCAGGTTGCGCCAATGAAGGGCAATATTGATACATTCTGGGCAATTCAGATTAAAGACGGAGATCTTCTCAACACCGCCTACGCAACTGCCATCCCAGGAACTCTCTTAATCTTTAAGCGAAATAAATTGTCGCAACCTAATCAACATGTTGATGTTGTGATGAAAGCAGTTCAAACACCTGGAATTTGGGGAGCAATCTCAGCACTGCCAAAGTCTGTGACAGCGATTGTGTCAGGTGAAAAGCCACAGAAGAAAGGCGTAACACCGCCACCACCGCCACCGATTTCGGGAACTATCCCGCCACCGCCACCCCCGCCATCTGGGATGGTTCCACCACCGCCCAAGTTTTAAATAATTGAATAGAAGTCAAATAAAGAAGTGAAAAAGCATCAAACTACGAAGGAGAAGAAATGTTACGTCCAGTGCTATTGGTAGGAGTCGGCGGTTCAGGTGGAAAGACCCTGCGCGCAGTACGACAAGCTCTCGATCTTCGCCTTCAGCAAGCAGGGTGGAAAGAAGAATGGCCGGCAGCGTGGCAATTTCTGCATGTTGATAGCCCGGTGACCCAGGATGGTGTGGAATTCCCTGCGCCATTTCTGCCGACCGAAGATTATGTCAACTTGGTTGCAACCGGAACTTCATACACCGTGGCATATGGTGCTGCCATCAAGAATGTTAAAGACAAATTTTTAACAGAGACTGAGGCCTCACTTCCATCAAAATTCGAAGTGACTGTTCCGGTAGAGCTCGGTGCTGGCAAATATCGCGGCGTGGGTCGCACACTGATAGTGGCAAAAATGGCAGATGTAAAATTAGCCGCTTCGACAGCGATTGGCCGATTAACTTCTGACGGTGCTCTGTCGCAGTTAGCTGCAATCAATAGCTTGTTAGGCAATAAGGCGGGACAAACCTCTAAAGACCCTATTGTCATTGTTGTTTCATCAATCGCGGGCGGATCTGGTGCTGGACAGTACGTTGAGGTTACTGAAGCAATCAAAAATGCTGCCCCGACAGCTCAATGGGTGCATAGTATTTTTTCACTTCTTTACGCACCGGATGTCTTCAAGTCCGTCGGAGATCCTGATCTAATCGCGCCAAACTCACTTGGTGCGATGGCAGAAGCAATGTCAGGAATGTGGTCAACTGATCTTGAAGACAGCACAAAAGATCTATATCAGGCTAAAGGAATCAATATTCCAGGGATAGGTGAAGATCCAAAGATTCATATTGGTCCTCGCTTCAACTTTGTAATTGGCCGTGAAAATAACACAATCGACTTTAAGGATCAGCCCGATGTGTACAAGGCGGTAGCGGCTAGTCTTTCAACTTGGATTACCGACGATAGAGTTCAAGATAAGTTAATGGCATACAACGTGGCTAATTTCTCCGCCGGAGTTGGCGCCATGGTCCTACCTGATGCAACTGGGATTAAAGATGAAGACCAAGCGCCACCGTTTGCATCTATGGGATTCGGACGAGTTTCTTTAGGTCGTGACAAATTTCTACAATACGCCGGTGAGCGCATTGCACGTTCGTCAATTGATCAAATGCTTTATGCCCACTCTGTTGGAGCTGACCACGATAAATTCCATATAGATGAGATTATCGATGCAAAGGCGAAGCAGAATTTTCCTGATTTCCTTAGCGACATCCATCTTTCGCATAACAGTGACGAAACAAATGAGATTTTAATTGCAGTACGCCCTGCGCGTGAAGCAATTTTAGGTCGCTTTTATAGTGAAATTTTCTCTGAAGCTCAAGAAGGAGTTTCTGCCCGAACTGGCGGTCAATCAGTGAATGCTTGGGGTGAAGCAATCACTGCTAAGTATCAAGTGAAAAGCGCACAAAATCCAAAGTCTTCTTTGATTCGTGAAGAGGAGATTGCTCGCTCGGCAAAGATGAAGGAATTTGTCGCTACCCAGAAGCAGAATATTCTGGCTGAAACCTCACGAGCTATTTCGCAGCTCGGTATAAAAGTTGCAGTCGAGATGCTCAAAATGCTTGAAGAGGACCTCACGACACATAGAGGCGAACTGTCGAAAAAGAGGAATCAATACCAAGGTTGGGCAAATAGCCACGCTGGCTCGATTGCGACGGCGCTTCAAGCAGTCCAAGGCCAAGAATCAGTAAGGGTGGATAACCCTGCAGTTTCCTCAGCAATTGAAATCGCTCGAAACTGCTTTTACTATCTCTTAGAGGCCGAGTTGCTAGCCACTACAGAGTCTCTCTTGGAAGATATGGTGGCTAATTTCATTAGACCGCTTCGTGAACATCTATTCTCATCCGAGTCTGCACTCTTGAAAGTGATTGAAGTTTCATCGAGCGACAGTTCAAAGCAAAATCTATATGAGACTTGGCCGAAGATGGATCAAGATACGGTTCCGCTAAAGTTCAAAGCTGCGCCGAACGAATTCCTTCTGATAGAGACAAGTACTTATCCTGAAGAATTCGACACTCTAATTGCGCAATCGGTCGCCTTCAAAAGCCGCGATTATGCTTTTCGTGTAGTAATTGACGAAGTGCTGATGGGTAAATTAGCCCTGGATGACTTGGAACCAGAATCTGCATGGCAACTCATCGATACAGCAAAGGAATGGATTCCACTCGATCGTGCTGCACGTATTGACGAGAGTCAATCAAACCAACCAGCAAGATTCGAGTTCAGTGCATATCCGCAGGACTACCTCACTCGAGCAATGGCGTGGATGCAACGAAAAGGCTCTCAATTTTATAGATATCTACATGAAGATATCGCTGGCTTCCTAGATGAAAAAATGGAAGACCGCGCGTTGTTGATTGAACGTCAACAAATTTTCAAGCGCCAGTTTAAAGATTCACTTCTAGCATCCGAACCTTTAGTGAAATTGAACTCTGCTCTCCTAATGCAGGTTCATAATCGCCAATTAGGTCAAGTCGACTCGGTTATGAGTACAGTTCCATTTGATAAAGGTTCTCAAGCATATGCAATCACTGAGGGAGTACTCAATGATCAAAAAATGTGGAATGGAGCAGCATCAGAAGGTCTTTTCAACTCTGCGGCAAAAGGAATCCAGAATATCGATGTATTCTCGGTGCAATCACCTTTCCAGCCAGTGGTTATGAATTCGATAGTTCAACCGATTTCAGAAGCTTGGTTAAAGCATCGTGCAGATTTAGAAACACGTAGAGATTTCATGAAGTGGCGTCGTGCGCGCCCACTCTTTGAAGCTGTTCCCGCCTCGCCTGCTAAAAAACGGGCAATGTTACGCGGATGGTATGTGGCTCGAATTCTTGGACAGCTTGATAACGAAAGCAATGAGCAGGATCTTGGTCCACACCTAAAAATATGGAATCCACGGGAATCTTCCTATGATTCATTTCCTTATCCTCTGATGCACGGCGACGTGGTTGAGGCGGATAATTATCCAGGTGCAATCCTGCAATCTCTAAGCATCGCGCTTGTTATGTGTAACTCTGAAGGGTCTCTGGCACCGCTGGATGCTTATAAGCGACTCATGTACTTGGGAGATATAAAGAGTGGACAAAACTCAGAACTTCTTAGATGGATCATCGATGGAAAATTATCCGGTGGAACCCCTAAGACTCCTAATGAAGAACGTGCTGGAAGTGCTGGAACAGGCAAAGAATCACTTGACGAAAGAAGAGAGAAAGTCCTTGCCCACATTGAAGAGCTCTCAAACGAGCTTCGCGATGAGGTTGAGAATCTTGACCATAAGAGAGATTCTCGAAATACGACAGTCACATGGGAAATCAAGCATGAACTTCGTAGTGCTCTCTCTGAAATTCTAGAGGCAGCAACTAAGGCAGTCGCTAAGAAGAGCGGAATCTAAAATGGCGAATGAGAGTAAGCGCGACTCAATATCGGTCGTGCTCTTTCCCTCCGATGCACTTTATAAGGAATTCGCGCCTCTTATTCTCGAGTGGACCAAAGAGGGATTATTGGGATCTTTTCTAGCAGTGACACCTTCAATGGTCGTACAAAAAGTTGACGAACCTCTTTCAATTTTTGTCGAGAAACTAGGTCTCAATGCAGATGAAGATTTTGTGCCCTATTCTCTAGATGCATTTGACGAGCTCGCGCAACGTGAATACAGCGTTGTTCGTATCGTTGGTTTTCATATGCTTCGCACAGGTCACAAAGTTGATGTGAAGCAGGGCAAGCTGTACGAGGAAGTGATGGATTACCTTGTTAAATCACTACCGATGGTTTCGGCAGGAACGGTTGAGGGACAAGAGGGAACTCGAGTACTGCGAATCAATCTTGTTGTCGCACCAACAAAACTCCACTCTGGCGGATTTGAGCCAGCATTTAATGGTCCATGGAACATGCATGTGATTGCATCACCCGAAGATCGCCGAACACCATGGACGGCGGATAGCCTTGTAAGAGATGACGAAAAGTTCACTCGCTTTGGACTGATGCATTTGGCCACAACTGCTGGCATTTGGAATGGCTTAAAAGTAAGCCCATTTGAATTAGTTAATTTTGAGGATGCCAAAAAGGGAAACTTCTGGCTCTCTCGCATATTTGTTAATGCAATTCTCACTGATGGGCTCTCACGCCGTGTTGCAGCTAAGGTCGTTGATGGAATTTCAAGTTCGTCTACCGATATTTATGACTCAAAACTTGGCATTGCAATTCCAGGCACTGAACTTATTTCCGATGATTTAGTAGATCAATTCATCGAGGGAATGGTTGCCCAAGTGTTCAGTATTGAAGGCGGAGTCCTTGGCTTTTCTCGGCCCGCCCCAGATGCTCCACCGCCACAAGAGAGCTGGTATGAGTGGACTCAGATTAAATCTTTCTTGATATTCTCATGGGATAAACTCAAGGTGATTCCATGGTGGATGTGGGTTTTCATCCGTCGAGGAATCGGCCGAAAGATGACAGCAACTTTCCAAGGAAATGAAGGTTTGGCTCAAGTCGGAATCAATCAAAATGATCCAATGGATTCCCGGGATCGAATTCTGGCTAATAAACTCGTTGATATTTTGAGCGTTCAATCTGCCGCTCGTAACTCATTGAGCGCACCGCTTCGCGGTAATTCAGCAAAGACAACGCCAAAGTTATGGGCAAGTATTCGCAGATTAGTCTTTGGAATGCTTGATGGCTCTGACCTTAATGAGTTTGGAATCGAACCCAAGGAAGGCCGAGTTCCGGTCTTCGCTCGAACTGGTCAGATTATCGCAAACCCTGCTGAGACTGTTTCGGTCCCAGAAATTCTCCATGCACGGTTAGGAGCGAGTGAAATTAGATTGGCAGAGGCCAGTGGTTCAGGTGCAATGGCGCGCAAATTGAGTGAAGGTGTCACCGCAACAAGAAGACGTATTGAAACAATCGAAAATGAATTAGCGCAGATGCAGGGGGGAAATTTCTGATGTCTAGCGGATTTTGTATCAACGGTCACGAAATTGGTGCCGAGTTTAAATACTGTGTTATTTGTGGTCAAGAGCGACCTGGCGCAACAGAAGCGGCGGCTGCGGCTCCATCCGATCATCTGGTGATTACAGTCGATGAAATTGAAGCACTAGGAAACCTAGAGACTGTCACAAGCTCTATTGGTTATCTTGAGCCTCCAACCGAGGTGGCGCCAGAGGCCAACTCGCAATCTAGTTACGAGAGGCGCATGCAGCTAGATAAAGCGCGCGATGAAGCCTACGAGGAAGTTGCAGCGCTAGAGAATCTGCAGCAAAGCGTGGCTGAGTGGGAGCAGAGAAACAATCATTCATTCCTTGCGAAGACTTCTGCGGTGATGCAAAGAAATATTGCAGAAGCAGATGGATTGCTCACGCAATACAACAGAACTGTTGAGTCTCTTACTATTCCTCTGGCTGGCACTATGGGGAAGCTTCGTAAGAGTTTTCACCGCAAACTGACATGGCAGACATTCCTTATTCCACTGATTTCCTTCCTGATTTATAAGATTCCACGAATTCCTAATCGAAATGTTCAGAGATTCTTTGGCAATGTCCAACCATCGATGAAGGTGATTTTGATATATGCGATTGTCATCTACTCAGTCTTGCTAGTAGGCGCACTTATCGCCTACTACAGGGGATGGAGCACTTATCAAAGAAAAGTTATAACGACTTTATGGCAACTTCAAGTTGTTTCGCGAAACGTGGAGCAGGTACGAAGCGAGCAGAGTCGACTGAAAAGTCTCTACCCTCAGGTCAACGAATGGCTTGTGATTCTCGGACACTCACTGACAAATCCATGGCGCATTCGAAAAGAATGGTTTGAATCTTCTATTGGCGACCTCAATGAAGCATCGCTGCCTAACTCACTTCGAATTTCGCAAGCGCATGAGGGTGATGGGCCTGCCATGATAGGAATGCAACGCTATGCTGCCGAGAGATTTATGTCGCGCGGTTGGCGTGCAAAGGTCTTTGCAGATCAAGTTGATGTCATTCGAGAATCTCTGGGTTTCCCTAAGGATCGACTCAATGTGGAAACGCTGGATAAAGATATCTTGTACTCACCAAATGGCCCCCGTGCTTTGATTCGTACAAACATTGAAGAACAATCAATTCTCGAAAGCATCGGTCGGCGCCAGCTTCTACCGCTGATAAAAGAGGTTCAGAGAGAGGCGATTACGAAGTCTCGCCCTCCAGTAAATGAAATTCGAAAAAAGGAAATTTTGACCGATCGACCCGAGGCAGGGGATGACGAAGATACAGATATGACGCCTTGGGATGAATTCCTTTCCTTTGCAGTTCCTATTCAAGGAAAACCGAAAACACCACTGAGCGTCTTCTCGCTCTCTGATTCAGGCAAAATGGCTGACCATCAATCTCGTTATAAGACTTTTATGATTGTTCCAGAGCGTTTTAAAGAGAAGGTGCACGGCGTTGACGACCGCCAACTCCATACCTATGCAGAGACATCCAAACTTCCAATGGATGTCGTCGTGAGAGCTGACTTCACCGGGCCAATCCCCGCACAAGACTTACTCTTTTTGGAAAAAATTGTTTCCAAAGCACCTGCAAGTGAAGATGAGCCAGGTCCAAGCCCCAAGAAGTTCGATAAAGGCAAGGGAATCTAGTCTTAGATTCGGGCGGTCTTCTTAATAAAGTTCACGGTTAAGTCGGGGTAGTTCCACATGATTACGTGTGCGCAATTATCAACGACAATCCAATCTGAGTGATCGGGTGCAACGTTTCTGTGCTGCGCGATTTCCTCTGGCAGGGTCAAGTCGTAATCTCCGAAAACTATTGAGACATTTACATTTTCAGGGATTGTTGAATCGAATTTGCGTCCGCGTAGCCCATTCCATAACGGCATATATCCCTTTGAATTAGCCATTGCCATGACAGAGTCGCGGCAGGATTCAAAGCTGAGCTCGCGCCAGAGGTGAGTAATTTTCTTGTAACCAATCGCCTTGAGTGGAGGCAGGTGATAGGCAATACGCATAAAGTATTGAGTAACTTTTGCCAATAGCCGAGCATCAAAGAAACTTGGCGGAAGTTTCGACACTGGGCCTTCATGCCATAGCCCAGCAGGCGCCAGAGCTGTAACGCTCTTTACTTTATCCGGTGCGATTGCTCCCATTTCGAGAGCAATCCAACCGCCAAGAGAATTTCCCGCCACATGCATCTCTGTTACATCATGGGTGGTCGAAACTTCTTCGACAATTGCCCGCGCAAGTGATTCTGGATCGACCGCTTCATTTTCGTGCAGCCCTGCAAGGCCATGTCCCGGAAGGTCAACGGCGAAGACTGAGAAATCTTTTGTGAGTTGAGGAATAAGACTCTTCCAAATACTGCCTGCCGAACCTAGGCCATGAACCAAGACCAGGGCAGGGCGCTTGATATCTTCGGTAAAAAGGTGCGCAGAAATCGGCATGCGATACCCTAGCGCCATGTCAGAGATTTCGAACCCTGCAAACCTAGATGAGGCTGCTCTCAAGTCCTCCCTTGATTCACTTTCATACGAAGTCCTTCGCAACGGTGCTACCGAGCGTCCCTTTACCGGTGAATACACCGATAGCGACAAGGTTGGCTCTTATCGCTGCAAGGCCTGCGGAAATGAGCTCTTTAAATCTGAGACAAAGTTTCACTCAGGATGCGGATGGCCATCTTTCTATGCCCCGACTGCCGATGATTCAGTTACGTTGATTGAAGATCGCTCACTGGCACCACGCATCCGCACTGAGGTGCGATGCGGCAAGTGCGATTCCCACCTAGGCCATGTATTCGAGGGCGAGGGCTACGACGTTCCTACGGACCAGCGCTGGTGCATCAACTCAGTCTCACTCATTCTCGAAGAGAAGTAATCGGGTAAGAACAACTCCTCTCACTCTACTATCTTCTGCTATGATTCTTGCATACCCCCTAGGGTATATGGAAATCTAGTGAAGAAGAGGATTAAAAATGTGTTCAAGAGTTACTTGTGATCGTTGCAAGAAGTACACCTGGTCAGGTTGTGGCGAGCATGTCACTGAAGCTCTCCAAGGCTTATCTGACGATCAGATTTGTAAGTGCTAGATAACAATGGCTAAGTCACCCACACATGTGTTGCAAGATGAAGCACAGGTAGAAGCAATCACTAAACGATTGAAGCGAGCCCATGGCCAAATGGGCGCGATTGTCCGCATGATCGAAGAAGGCCGGAATTGCGAAGAGATTGTGACGCAGATGGCGGCAGTAAATAAGGCGGTCACCACAGCCGCTTTCACCTTGATCTCTTCCAGTTTGAAGGAATGTATTGAGGAAAACAGAAATAACAGCGAAGAAGTACAAGAGAAGCTTCAGAAGCTGTTCTTGAGCCTTGCCTAACAAAGGAAACGAAAATGAAGAAACTAATTGCCATCTTGCTAGCTACAACTTTTGCCCTTACGGCATGCGGAGGTTCAGCTTCAGCTGACCTGAGCGCGACAGACTTCCAAGCTAAGTCACAAGAGCCAGGCGTAATTCTTCTGGACGTGCGTACAGCAGGGGAATTCGCTGCCGGTCATATTGAAGGCGCAATCAACATTGATGTCGAGGGCATGACTTTTGAAAATGAAATTAAGTCACTTGATCCGTCGAAAGCTTATGCAATTTATTGCCAGAGCGGACGCCGATCTCGTATTGCCGTCGAAACCATGACCGAGGGTGGCTTCACAAAGCTCTTTAATCTCGATCAGGGAATCGCTAGTTGGACAAATGCTGGTCTGCCAGTGGTGACTCTGTAATGCGAATAGTTATTATCGGGGGAGTCGCTGGCGGCATGTCAGCGGCAACCCGCATGCGTCGCCTTGATGCCGACGCTGAGATTATCGTCTTTGAAAAGAGCGGGCATGTGAGTTATGCCAATTGCGGCCTTCCATACTTTGTTGGGGGAATCATTGAAGAAGAGGATGCACTCTTGTTGCAGACTCCTGATTCACTGCATGCACGTTTTCGCCTAGATGTTCGCATCTCTTCTGAGGTCCTATCGATTGATCCGCTCGCAAAGTCAATCAAGGTAAAGAATTGGGCAGATAACACTGAGAGTGAGCTCACCTATGACAAGCTAATTCTTAGTCCAGGTGCTTCACCAATCGTCCCGCCGATTCCTGGAATCGAACGGGCGATGACTCTGCGCACCGTTGAAGATGTTGAGCAGATCGCATTTGCGGTAAATAAGACTCCCGAAAGCGCTGTTGTAATCGGCGGTGGCTTTATCGGTGTAGAGATTGCGGAAAATCTCATTCATAAGGGCATCCCAACAACTGTTGTAGAAGCTGCGCCACAGGTACTTGCTCCACTAGATCCCGAGATGGCAACTTTCGTTGCTCGAGAGATGCGCACACACGGAGTGAACTTGCACCTGGGTGTAAGTGCAACCGAAGTTACAGCCGATAGCGTAATTCTCTCCGATGGAACTGTTCTAGACGCAGAGATTGTCATCATGGCAATCGGTGTCAGGCCAGATACATCACTCGCAAAAGCTGCAGGCCTATCAATAGGTTCGCGCGGTGGAATTGAAGTAGATGATTTCAATCGCACGAGCAATCTCGATATCTATGCAGTGGGCGATGCGGCCGAGAAGACTGATGCACTTGATGGTTCAGCAACTCTTGTTCCGCTAGCTAATTTAGCAAACCGTCATGGACGAGTTGTAGCTGACCATATTGCTGGCAGAGAAGTTCGCCCCATGAAAACAATTGGAACAGCAATTGTGAAGGTCTTTGATTTGATGATTGCAGCGACTGGATGGAATGAAAAGAGACTTATCGCAGCCGGTCGCCCCCATATGGTCATTCATACCCATCCGAATAATCATGCTGGCTACTATCCAGATGCAAAACAGATTGCCCTTAAATTGATCTTTGATCCAACAACTGGCGAGATTCTGGGCGCACAAGGTGTGGGTCTTGATGGAGTCGATAAACGCATCGATGTCGTTGCAACTGCAATTCGTGGCGGAATCACCGCTCCTGAACTTGCAGATCTCGAACTCGCATATGCACCACCATTTGGATCAGCAAAGGATCCGGTCAATATGCTCGGCTATATCGCCGAAAATATGATGAGCGGACTTCTAAAGACAGCGCAATGGAATCAAACTCAGCAACTTCGAGAAGCTGGCTACCAGTTAATCGATGTTCGTTCTCCAAGTGAATACAGCCGAGGAACAATTCCGGGAGCTATCAATATTCCGGTCGATGAAATTCGAGATCGGACCTCAGAAATTACCGCTTCACCAATTCTTGTTAATTGCCAGGTCGGACAACGCGGACACACAGCAACCATGTTGCTCACAGAGCTTGGATTTAACGCAACAAATCTCGATGGTGGATATCTGACGTATTCAAATTCACCAGCAGCAGTTCACTGATTACGATCTATAGAGATAAGAAAAGAGAAGAAAATGTGCCACAAGACAACATGTCGGAAGTGCAATAAGCCAACCTGGTCAGGATGCGGAAACCATATTGAGATTGCTCTCAAAGGTGTTCCAAAATCACAGCGCTGCCAAGGTCATCAGAACGAACCTAAAGAACCAGGTCTGCTTTCTCGTCTATTTGGCAAGAAATAACCCTGCCAAGAGCCTCTCGCCTCATCAATTTTTACTTTCAGGGTCTGCCCTTTAGACTGCATCCTCTACCACGCCCCCCTAGCTCAGTCGGTAGAGTGTTTCCATGGTAAGGAAAAGGTCACCGGTTCGATTCCGGTGGGGGGCTCGCAAGTCGTAAGTGAACAATTAAATAAGTAAGTAAGGCGGGGTAGCTCAGCTTGGTAGAGCAAGCGGCTCATAATCGCTGTGTCGTGGGTTCAAATCCCGCCTCCGCTACGAGTAAGTCGAAAAGATCAAGCGTGAATTGCGCTCGATTTCACCAAAAGAGTGAGCTCAGGTAATCTGAGCCCACCAATTACGAAGGAGTCACACCATGGCAAGTAAGAGCGCGGACGTACGTCCAAAGATCACCATGGCATGCGTGGATTGCAAAGAGCGTAACTACATCACCAAGAAGAACCGCCGCAACGATCCAGACCGTATGGAACTCAAGAAGTTCTGTCCTCGTTGCAAGTCTTCAACTCTTCACCGCGAAACTCGCTAATGATCAGCCCGGATTCAATCGGGCGTACCTTCGTTGGTACAAAATCAATTACCGTTTCTCAATCTGAGATAGATGCCTTCTGCGCGGTTATTGGCGAAAACGATACAACGGTTGCACCCCCAACTTTTTCAATACGAATTTCCCTGGATCAATCTGAAGAAATTCTGACCAGCCCAGAAGTCGGTATCAAGTGGGATCGCCTTGTACACGGGGATCAGAAATTTAATATTAAGCGCCCTCTTAAAGCTGGCGATGTAGTCCGATGCGATTCGACTATCGAAAGCGCTCGCGAAGTAGCGGGAAATGAAATCATCACAGTTCGCTCCGATATTTCTAGCGAACAAGAGCTTCTTGTCTCGTCGTGGTCAACGCTGGTGATTCGCGCATGATTAAAGACCAAGTATTAGAAGAGAAAGTATTCTTCGTAAATCGTGTTCTGCTCAAGCAGTATGCAGATGCCAGCGGAGATCAAAACCCGATCCACCAAGATGAAGCCTTTGCAAAGTCCGTTGGCCTACCTGATGTGATTGCACATGGCATGCTTACGATGGCACTTGTTGGAAAGTACGTCACCGAGGTTGCTGGCGGTTCTGCCAATGTGCTCGAACTCGGTGGGCGATTTACTAAGCCGGTCATCGTTCCCGCAGGTACTGATGTCGATATCACCGTCTCTGCAACAGTGACCGATGTAGAAGATGGCAGAGCATCTCTTTCACTTGTCGCTACATCTGCGGGGGTAAAAGTCTTAGGAATGGCAAAGGCCGTAATCACACTGTGAGTGCACCAGAGTCAGTCCACGAACTTGCCCGCGCGCGCCAAGAAGCCCGCGCCGCAAGAGACTTTGCCTTATCTGACACATTGCGTGCAGATATTGCCGCCCAAGGTTATGAAGTAGTCGATGTTGCTGGGGGATACGAACTTCGCCCTAAGAAGCGGTTCCCAACATATGAATCAACCCGAGATATCAAAGCAATTAACTCAGGCAAGTACGAGATTACTGTCGCAATGATTATTGATGGCTTCCACCAAGATGCCATCGAGACTATTAAAAGCGTTAAAGAGCACAGCGATTGCGCAATTGCGTTATTGGTCTTAGGCGATGCTGGAGCACTGGCAGATCAGCTCGATGCCCGCACTTCCCTGGTCGTACTTACTGAGAACTTTGGTTGGGGCGAGAGCGCAAATGCTCTGCTTCGTAACGTTACAAGTGATTACATAGTGATTATGGATCCATCTACTCGATTTACCGGAGATGCCATCACGCCCGTTCTTGCAGAGCTAAAGAAGCGTGAATATGTAGCGGTCGGTTGGCGCGGAGGCCTCATCAATCTTGACGATGAATGGCGTAGCGTTGACGATAAGGGAATCGGCGAAGTCGATGTTCTCTTTAGCTACTTTATTGCCATGCATCGTGAAGATGCCCTGGCAGCACGCGGATTTAACAACCGCGCACTCTTCTATCGCAACGCCGATATCGAATTCTCATTAGCTCTTCGCCATGCGAATGGGCGATTGCTGCAAATGGAACTGCCTCTGGTTCAAGAGCGCCATCATGGCTATCACGATAGCGAACCCGAATATCGCGACCTGCAATCTAAGAAGAATTACGACCGCATTCTCGAGCGCTTCCGCGGTAAGACTGCAATTCTCTCGCCACGCAGGTAACCTGTATCCATGGCCGACCTTCGCGATTACACATCTCTGCGCGTCGGTGGCCCAGCGGGTAAATTTGTAGAGGTTTCTACCGAAGCCGAAGTTATTGCAGCGATTGAAGCTGCTGGAAATTCACCGATTCTCGTAATTGGTGGTGGAACTAATGTATTGATTGCAGATTCTGGCTTCGACGGCACAGTCATTCACATCTCTAATCATGCTGTCACTTCTGAAGTTGATGCCTGCAGCGGGGCAACTCTGACTATTGGAGCAGGCGAAAACTGGGATGAATTCGTTCAGACAACAATCAATCGTGGATTTGCAGGGCTCGAAACTCTCAGCGGCATTCCCGGAACTGTAGGAGCCGCCCCAATTCAAAATATTGGTGCTTATGGCCACGAAGTCTCAGAGTTCATCACACAGGTCCGCACATATGATCGCCAGGCAAAGGCTATAAAGACTTTTACAAATAGCGAATGCGAATTTGAATATCGAAACTCAATATTCAAGAAAACTCCTGGGCGCTACATAGTGATTTCAGTTCAATTTCAATTACGTATCGGCGA
>WLPB01000030.1 GCA_009698975.1 Actinomycetota bacterium
AGCATCGCCACGACATCTAATTATCCGAATCCAATCTCTAATGGATCTGGAAAGGTTGGAAGACTTGAAATCTGGCCTTGGAACTATGCTCCTGGTGCATCAGGCCTGCTACCGAGCGGAGACATCAATAATTACGACTTTGACGACACCCCATCTGGTGCCGCTAGCTACGGCTCATTTCAAGTCCATGACATCACCAACGCCTCGAGCCGAAGAACAGTCTTTGCATGGAATGATCATTCCAATACCAATTCTGACATCGGATTCGGAAGCGGAGTAACCCCAACAGCAAAGGCCGATATGGAGGATTGGACCTTCTGCGGCAGTCGTAGTCAATGTCCACAACCGACTTATTTCTCTCTCACTATTTTTATCAATGTCCCCGTGACGCCATTGGCTGATGCAACACCACCAACCGTTTCAAGAATCGATGACCGAATTTTGGGTAAGAACGGTGACACCATCACAGTTAGCTCTACAGAAGTTGGTACCGCTTATCTTGTAAACCAATCAGTTACTGTCACCAATTTAGCAAGTATCACCGGGGCAGCAGTTGCAAATAGAAACTCAGTCAGCATTTCGAGTGCCAGCACCAACACTGTGCTCACTATTTCATCACTCAACGATGGACTTTATAACCTTTATGCCGCAGATTCAGCCGGAAATCTGTCATCAGGGGTTCTGGCGACAATTAGAATAGACAACACTCTTCCTACTGCTAGTTCCATCGCTGTAAATTCCGCCGGCACTGCAATCGTGCTCACAGCGAGTGAGACGATTACCAATTCATCGCAAGTCACAGGTCTTTACACAATCTCTGATAGTGGAAGCGCTCTTACTGTCTCTTCAACTACCTTCTCTGCCAACGTTGCTACGCTCAATCTTTCGCGGGTTATTCCCGCCGGGGCCATAGTTTCATTTGCTTACAATCCGCTCTCAGGAGCTGCCGGCGGTCGTTGGATAGATCAAGCTGGCAATGAAATGGCAGCAATTTCAACCAGAACCATTACCAACAATTCTGCAGCAGCGGTGACTGTCACTCTTAGCGTTCCTGCGATTGTTTCTAAGGGGGTATCAATCACCATTAGCGCTGTAGCATCAGTGGCAGGTCGAGTAACTTTTACATTTGCCGGAAAACGAATCCCTGGGTGCTTCAATAGAGCAGCCACGGGAACAACCCCAATCACTGTTTCTTGTACCTTTAAGCCAGCGTTGACATCCCGGCAGGTAATAAAGGCAACTCTGATACCGACAATTGGCGCTTATCCAACAACGGTAGCCTCGGAAGAGCGATTTATCCTCAAGCGAACAACGACGCGTTAGCGCCTCTCAGAGATCTCCTTCAGCACTGCAGCAACTTCTGGTGAATTATCCACATCAGTAGGCTCATCGCTTAACTTAACAATCACTGTTTTATTTGGAATGTCAATGTAGACATACTGGCCATGTAGTCCAAGCATGAGCGTCACACCCGGATATGGGTGCCAGAAGTACGCTCCATAGCCCCATCCATAATCAAGGCGTGTAGCAGGAGTGGTAATGCGCTTCATCCAAGAAGTGCTAATTACTTGCTGCTTATCAAATGGGACAACGCCCTGATCGAGAATCAATTGTCCAATCCGGGCATAATCGCGAGGGACGGCATTAAAGCAACAGAAAGTCTTTTCGTATCCACCGACTCGATCAACGTTCCAGGTTGCATCGTAATCTGCGCCAACCTGTTGCCAGATATTTGCCGTGAAGTAATCAGAGACACTCTGCCCGGTTACTTTTTGAATGATCATTCCAATCATCTGGGTGTCAACACTTCGATATACAGATTGGCTACCTGGTTCGAAGTCCATCTTCTTGTTATTGCCAATAAACCAAGGGATATCAGTACTGGCATACATCTGTGCAATTGCCACACCCCAACCAGACGGGCCTGACGGGTAGTTATCGGACACTCCTACTCCAGATTGCATATCGAGTAGCTGCTGAACGGTTACCTTGTCGAAGCTTCCGCCCGTTTTGTATTCAGGGAAGTATGAAATAAAGGTATCTGACTCGCTGATCTTGCCTTGGTCAATTAACTGACCTACCGCGAGTGACGTCATGGCTTTGCCGACCGAGTAAGAAGGAAGTCGGGATTCCTTGAATTTGCTCTCTTTGTAATACTCGTATGTGATTTTTCCTTCACGAATCACGAGAAGCGCGTTGGTATTTGTTCTGTTGAGAAAGTCTTGAAGTTCAAGGGGTTGACCATCAAAAGTAACTCCGCCAATTTCCTCGAGAGTTGATTGTCGCCACGGCTCAAATGATGATGGCGCAGCCACAATCCAGTGGCTCGGCATTAAATCTGGAGTCTTTGACGCAGGCGCTAAACCCAACTTGATTGCTGCTATTGGTTCTGGATACCGAATCACCTTCGTCAGCCCAAAGAGGGCTAAGTAGAGAAGGAGCACGACGATGACTGTGTTGCGAGCAACCTTAATTAATGTGGACACAACTTCAGGGTAGTGGCAGTTAGACTTCATCTCATGGATTCAGTTGCTCTTGTCGCAGGTTTAGCCGATAAGGCGCGCAAGGCTGCGCGTACTCTTTCGACGGCGAATGGTTCCGAGCGCAAGGCTGCTTTGGAGGCGATTGCGCAAGCACTTATCTCGCGTTCTGCCGTAATCCTTGCAGCGAATGAGCAAGATATGGAGAGCGCTCGAAGTGAGAGCATGCATCCACAGATGCAAGATCGACTATTACTCACCGCCGAACGTATCGAAGCGATGGCAGATGGAGCGCGACAAGTAGCGGCGCTTCCTGATCCACTCGGCCGAGTGCTTAACGAATCAACTTTGCCTAACGGACTTCACCTCAAGCAAGTATCTGTGCCATTTGGGGTAATCGGAATGGTCTATGAAGCCCGTCCTAATGTGACAGTGGATGCAGCAGTAATTTTATTGATGTCCGGAAATGCTGCGCTGTTGCGCGGATCTTCTACGGCACGCAATAGCAATGAGATTCTCCTTAAGGTCATGAGAGATGCGCTATCGACAACAGCGATTGACCCTGATGTGCTTCAGCTTGTTCCATCTGATGACCGTTCGACCGTTAAAGCGCTACTGACAGCTCGAGGCAAGGTTGATCTTGTTATTCCTCGTGGCAGCGCTCAATTGATTCGTATGGTCGTTGATGAAGCAACTGTGCCTACTATCGAGACTGGGGCAGGTGTCTGTCACGTTTATGTTGATGAGTTTGCCGATATTGCTAAGGCGCTTCCGATAGTTCTGAATTCAAAGACTCATCGTCCTTCAGTGTGTAATGCAGCCGAGACCTTGTTGGTGCACAAAGCTATCGCGCCAACATTCTTGCCGTTAGCCCTGAAAGCGCTTAATGATGCCGGTGTAATTTTGCATGCAGATGCAACTGTCCAGAAGGTTGCCGAAAAATTCTCAATTCCATCAACGCTGGCAACCGAAGATAATTGGTGTACTGAGTATGGAATTCTTGAGATGAATGTGGCGGTTGTTGATTCAGTTGATAGCGCAGCTGATCACATCGCTCAGTACGGCACCAATCACACTGAAGCGATTGTTACTGAAAACCAGGGGAGCGCAGATCGATTTATCGCTCTCGCTGATTGCGCTGCCGTGATGGTCAACGCCTCGACTCGATTTACCGATGGTGAGCAGATGGGCTTTGGCGCTGAGATTGGCATTTCAAATCAGAAGCTTCATGCTCGTGGGCCTATGGGACTCGAAGCGATGACGACCACCACATGGATAGTCACCGGAAATGGGCAGATTCGAAGCTAATTCGGTTATTCGCCGGTAATTTTATAGACTGCCCTCATGAGCACACTCTCTCGCGATGATGTCGCAAAGTTGGCAGGGTTAGCACGAATCGAAATGACTGAGGCAGAGCTCGTTGACCTCGCTTCTCAATTCGGGTCAATTCTTGATGCTGTAGCTCGCGTACAAGAGCTCAATCTTGATGGCGTAAAGCCAACTTCACATCCTCAGCCACTAGAAAATATCGCGCGCCCCGATGTAGTCAAGCCAAGCCTTACTCCTGAAGAAGCTCTCTCTGGCGCACCCGCACAAGATGAACAACGCTTCCGCGTTCCTCAAATTTTGGGAGAGGAGTAAACGATGATTTTTAAGAACGCTGCAGATATGGCACAGGCTTTAGCCTCTAAAGAAGTTTCATCTGTCGAACTCACCCAAGCGCATTTAGACCGTATCGCCGTAGTTGATGGCGATGTAAAAGCATTCCTTCATGTTGATAACACGGGCGCACTTGAACAAGCTGCTGCTGTGGATGCTGATCGCGCATCAGGTAAAGCAATGTCACCACTTGCTGGAGTGCCTCTTGCGCTTAAAGATGTTCTGGCTCAAAAGGGAATTCCTACAACTGCTGGATCCAGAATTTTACAAGGATGGAAGCCACCCTACGATTCAACTGTTGTCAGCAAGCTTAAAGATGCTGGCGTTGTCATTCTTGGCAAAACAAATATGGATGAATTCGCGATGGGATCATCGACTGAGAACAGCGGCTATGGACCAACATTTAATCCTTGGGATTTAACTCGCACACCTGGTGGCTCATCAGGTGGCTCAGCAGCAGCAGTCTCTGCCTTTGAAGCACCACTTGCAATTGGTTCTGACACGGGCGGATCAATTCGCCAACCTGCAGCGCTGACCGGAATCGTCGGAGTCCGCCCTACATATGGCGCGGTCTCTCGCTACGGACTGATTGCGTACTCATCTTCACTTGATCAAGCCGGACCTTTCGGTCGTACCGTGCTCGATACCGCAATGTTGCACGAAGTCATGGCGGGTTATGACGCACACGATGCAACATCGATTAACGCACCAGTTCCAGCAGTCGTTGCAGCAGCACAATCTGGCAATGTAAAGGGAATGAAGATCGGTGTTATTAAGCAGCTTCAAGGTGAGGGATATCAGAAAGGTGTGCAGACGCGTTTTACTGAATCTCTTGATCTTCTCGCATCCCTTGGCGCAGAAATCGTAGAAGTTGATTGCCCAAGCTTCGAATTCGCACTCGCTGCTTATTACCTGATCGCACCATCAGAATGTTCTTCAAACCTGGCTCGCTTCGATGCGATGCGCTATGGATTACGCACAGGCGATGTCAACGGTGCGTCTGCCGAGGCAGTGATGGCAGCAACTCGCGATGCCGGCTTTGGTCGCGAGGTAAAGCGCCGAATCATCCTCGGTACCTACGCGCTCTCTTCAGGATATTACGATGCTTATTACGGCAGTGCTCAGAAGATTCGTACATTGATTATCGAAGATTATGCAAAGGCATTTACTCAAGCAGATGTGCTTGTATCGCCAACTGCTCCAACTACGGCGTACAAAATTGGTGAAAAAGTCGATGATCCAATGGCGATGTACCTAGGCGACGTTGCAACAATTCCAGTTAACTTGGCGGGAATCTGCGGAATGTCACTTCCCGCAGGTCTTGCCGAAGAAGATAACTTGCCAGTCGGATTCCAAATCATGGCCCCTGCGATGCAGGATCAGCGTCTCTATCAAGCCGGTGCGGCCCTGGAAGCGGCGCTTTCTTCGAAGTGGGGTGGCAATCTCATTACAAAAGCCCCAGCTCTGACGGGAGGCAAATAACCATGGCTCTTAATTACGACGAAGTTATTGCAAAGTATGATCCGGTATTAGGTCTTGAGGTTCACGTCGAGCTCAATACCGAATCAAAGATGTTCTGCTCTTGCTCAACAATTTTCGGAGCGCAACCGAATACGCAGACTTGCCCTGTCTGCCTAGCGCTGCCTGGAGCACTTCCGGTTGTTAACGAGAAAGCTATTGAGTCATCAATCAAGATTGGTCTTGCACTCAATTGCAGCATTGCTCCTTATAGTCGCTTTGCTCGTAAGAACTACTTCTACCCAGATATGCCGAAGAACTTCCAGATTTCACAGTATGACGAACCAATCTGTTTCGACGGTTATGTTGATGTTGAGATCGAGACAGATGAAGGACCAAAGCAGTTCCGCATCGAGGTCGAGCGCGTTCATATGGAAGAAGACACAGGTAAGTCACTTCACGTAGGTGGTGCTACCGGCCGTATCCACGGTGCCGATTACTCGCTACTTGATTACAACCGCGCAGGTATTCCCTTGGTCGAAATCGTTACCAAGATTGTCCCTGGCACCGGTAAATATGCACCTGAAGTTGCAAAGGCGTATGTTGCAGAACTTCGCGACATTCTTCGCGGCCTTGGCGTATCAGATGTAAAGATGGAGCAAGGCTCGCTTCGTTGCGATGCAAACGTTTCATTGATGCTCAAGGATGCCACCGAACTCGGAACTCGATCTGAAACTAAGAACGTTAATTCATTGCGTTCAGTCGAACGCGCGATTCGTGGTGAGATGTTGCGCCATGCTGAGATTCTCGAAACTGGTGGCAAGGTCAAGCAAGAGACTCGTCACTTCCAGGAAGAGACGGGCTTAACTCGCTCTGGTCGTTCAAAAGAGCAGGCTGAGGATTACCGATACTTCCCAGATCCAGATTTAGTACCAGTAACACCTGCCGCATCTTGGATTGAAGAACTTCGCGCAACTCTGCCAGAGCGCCCGTCGATTCGTCGTAAGCGTTTACAAGAGCAATGGGCTGTTCCTAATAAGGAATTTGCGGCAATGATTAATGCCGATGTTCTAGATATTGTTGAAGCGACTGTACTACTTGGTGCAGATTCAACGAAGGCACGCACCTGGTGGCTCGGCGAAATCTCGCGTATCGCAAACGATAAGGGCGTTGAAATCAAAGAACTTTCAATCACTCCTGCCGATGTTGCAGAACTCATCAGCCTGGTCGCATCAGGTGATCTCACCGATAAGTTAGCGCGCCAGGTTGTCGAAGGTGTAGTTGCCGGTGAAGGAACTCCTTCAGAAGTTGTAGCTAAGCGCGGTATCAAAGTTGTTAACGATGATGGTGCGCTGATGGCTGCAATCGAAAAGGTCTGTGCCGCTCAAGCTGACACCGCCGAAAAGGTTCGCGGGGGACACTTACCTGCAGCCGGCGCACTTATTGGCGCTGTGATGAAAGAGACCGCCGGCCAGGCAGATGCTGCCAAGGTTCGCGAACTCCTTCTTAAATATCTAGGACAATAAAACTAGATATTTAATGCATTCCTGCGCCTTCAGTCTCAACAACTGACTCTTTTCCAATATTGATAAAGAAGAAGAGGACGATTGCGCCGAGGAATAGTAAGGCTGCGCTGAATTTAAATGCTGTAGTAAATCCATTTGTTGCCGCAAAAGCCATACCCATCTTGTCACTTTCCGCGACCTTGTTCGCAACTGCATAGCTGGTAGTTGCAGTAACAGCGATTGTGCTCAAAAGCGCTGTGCCAAGTGAGCCACCAATCTGCTGAGAAGTATTCACCATCGCACTTGCAACACCTGTGTCATGGCCGGAAATTCCATGGAGCGATGTTGAGGTAAGTGGAATAAAGACAAGTGCCATGCCGCTGGACATGATCAAAAGTGATGGGACGACGTGTGTTAGGTACGAAGTTTCAGGAGTAATTCGTGTGAGTGCAATAAGACCGATACTTGCAGCGACAAGCCCTGGAACCATAAGTGCTTTAGGGCCAACCTTTGGAAGAAGCTGCGATGCAACTCCGGCAAAGATAATAATTCCAGCGGTGAATGGAAGGAAGGCGAAGCCAGATTTGAGTGGCGAGAAGCCCAAAATGTTCTGGAGATAGAGTCCCAGGAAGAGGAACATAGAGAAGAGACCAGCTCCGACGACTAATGAGCCAAGGTAGGAACCTCCACGATTGCGCTCAGTGATGACGCGCAACGGCATTAATGGATTCTTAACTTTTCGCTCAATGATCACAAAAGAGGTAAGAAGTATTGCCGCCACAATAAAGAATGTGATGGTGAGGCTATCTGACCAACCTTTTGTTGCCGCTTCATTGAAACCGTATGTCAGCGAGAAGAGTCCTAGTGTTGCCGTAACAACTCCTGGAATGTCATATTTCTTATCGCCCTCGGCCTTTGACTCGTGAACAAATTTAAAGGCGAGAAGTGCGGCAAGGATTGCAATAGGAGTGTTTACTCCGAGACACCATCGCCATGAAAAGTACTGCGTAAGTGATCCACCAACGATGAGACCGATTGCAGCACCTCCACCGGAGATTGCTCCAAAGACACCAAATGCTTTAGCTCGCTCTGCTGGGACAGTAAAGGTCTCAGAGATAATTGCAAGAGCGGCAGGTGCAAGCAAAGCACCAAAGATTCCCTGCAGTGCACGTGAGCCATAGAGCATTCCTTGGTTTGCCGCGATTCCACCAATCGCCGATGCGCCAGCGAAACCGATAAGTCCGATGATGAATATCTTCTTGCGACCTACATAGTCACCAATTCGACCGCCGAGCAGAAGCAGTGAACCAAAAGCCAAGGTATAGGCGGTGATAATCCACTGACGGTTTGCATCTGAAATTCCAAGATCCAGCTGTGCTTGAGGAATCGCAATATTCATAATGGAGCTATCGAGAACGAGCATGAGCTGCGAGATTGCAACTACAAGTAAAGTTCTCCAACGGTCTGGGGCTTGGCCCTTCACATGGCCTTGGGCATCGCGATTCTGATTTGGCACAGTAAGACTCCGATTGATAAGTGAACGATTTAAGAATCAGGAAATCACCTGAATACTCGAATTCTAACGGAGTCACCAATACTTCTCTCCTTCAGTTGGGCAAGATAGACTCATCACATGTCGACAATGAAGCCCCGCTCAGGTCTGGTTACAGATGGTCTCGAACGTGCACCTGCGCGTGGAATGTTGCGCGCAGTCGGAATGGGTGATGAAGATTGGGTGAAGCCACAGATTGGTATTGCATCTTCATGGAATGAAATCACACCATGCAATCTCTCTCTCGATCGACTAGCAAAAGTTTCGAAGCAGGGCGTTATTGATGCTGGTGGATTCCCTATGCAATTTGGAACCATCTCTGTCTCCGATGGAATTTCTATGGGCCATGAAGGAATGCACTTCTCATTGGTATCGCGCGAGGTAATTGCAGATTCTGTAGAGACAGTTATGCAGGCAGAACGTCTTGATGGAATGGTGATGTTTGCAGGATGCGATAAGTCTTTGCCAGGAATGATGATGGCAGCCGCACGTCTCGATGTTGCTGCTGTATTTGTCTACGCCGGCTCAACTCTGCCAGGACAGGTAGATGGGAAAGATGTCACGATTATTGATGCATTTGAAGCGGTCGGTGCATGTGCTCGCGGATTAATCACAAAAGAGCGTGTTGATGAAATCGAGCGAGCAATCTGCCCAGG
>WLPB01000031.1 GCA_009698975.1 Actinomycetota bacterium
AGCGATTGAATATCGCCGGTTGCTACATCGACTTCGAGGCCGACATGCTTTTCGCGAATAGCTTTGAGTGAACTCGTGCGATTAACAGCAACGGGGTATGGCTCGATTCCACGTTCAATCAGGCTAGCGCGCTTCTCACGACGGATGCGCAGCTGCTCAGGAAGATCTTCTTCTATCGGAGGATTCTCGTTGCTCATAGTGGGTGGAGTCTACTTTACGAACTCAGAGCTACTGATTCTTCTCGTGAATCAATCGAAGGCCAATAAGGGTTAAATCCGGCTCAAATTCATCGATTGTTTCTGCAACACCAATAATGAGCGGAGCAAGACCTCCCGTTGCAATAACTGTGGGTGCTTCATCATATTCAAGGGCTAGCTCTGCAGTAATGCGGTCAACTAATCCATCAACCTGGCCCGCAAATCCAAAGATAGTTCCAGATTGAAGGGCTTCGACGGTATTTTTCCCAATAACACTCTTTGGGCGAATAAGTTCAACCTTGCGAAGCTGAGCAGCGCGCGATGCAAGTGCATCTACCGAGATTTCAATTCCAGGTGCGAGTGCTCCACCTAGGAATTCACCTTTCGGAGAAACTACATCCAGGTTTGTTGAAGTTCCAAAGTCCACCACAATCGCAGGTCCGCCATAGAGCGTATGTGCCGCAAGAGTGTTAACGATTCGATCTGCTCCGATTTCTTTTGGATTATCTACAAGCAACTGAACACCTGTCTTTGTTCCTGGTTCGACAATTGTCGTAGGAAGCGATGACATATAGCTTGCAATCATTGTGCGAAGTTCGCGCAGAGTTGCGGGAACAGTTGAACATATTGAGAGACCACTTAATGTGTAGGCAGATGTGAGAGCGCTAAATTGAAGCCAGAGCTCATCAGCAGTTGTACGAGGATCGGTTTTGACTCGCCACGATTTAATCAGCTGGTCCCCTTCAAAGACGCCAAGAACCGTATTCGTATTTCCAACATCGACAGTTAATAGCATTTCTACTCCGCTCTCAGATCTAGGCCAATATCAAGAATGGGAGCGCTATGAGTAAGTGCTCCTACAGCTATGTAATCAACGCCGGATTCGGCATATGCCCGAGCGTTCTGTAGTTCGATGCCACCTGATGCCTCAAGCTTTATCTCTCCGGCAACTATCGCTACTGCTTCGCCACATTGGTGCGGACTCATATTGTCCAGAAGAACGAGGTCTGGGTGAAGCGGTAAAACCTCCCGTAGCTGATCCAAAGTATCAACTTCAATTTCGATAGGAGCAGCTGGAAAAGCCTTGCGGACCGCGGAAAATGCCGCTTCGACTCCCCCTGCGGCTGCAATGTGATTATCTTTGATGAGCGCAGCATCACTGAGTGAGAGGCGGTGATTAGTCCCTCCGCCCATGCGCACCGCATATTTTTCTAGCATGCGATAACCCGGAGTTGTTTTGCGAGTATCGCGGACTAAGCAGCGGGTACCAGAAACTTCCTTCACCCACTGCGCAGTCACTGTTGCGATTCCACTGAGGTGACTTACAAAATTGAGAGCGGTTCGTTCAGCAAGCAAAATTGCACGAGTATCACCGATTACTGTTAAGAGAACATCTCCGGCATTAATCGAAGAACCGTCAATCTTATGGATGGTGATATCGCTTAATCCAACTTCTTCAAGAGTTGCTTTGACCATTTCAATTCCGGCCAGTACTCCGCTCTTGCGAGATACAAAGTCTGCGGTGCTCGTTGACGCTGCTGAAATAGTGGAGACCGAAGTTAGATCTTCTCCACCTTGCAGGTCCTCTGCAATCGCGCGCTTGATTATTTCTTTATCAATCATTTGTCACCAACTTCTTGATATCCGGTTGTCCAGGTACCGCTTTGATCTAATTGTTGGATAATGCGCTTTCGCCATAGTTCACTTGTCTCTGGAAAATCTTCACGCCAATGTGAGCCACGAGTCTCTTGCCTAATAAGCGCTGCCTTCAAAATTGCCTGCGCTAATTGAAATAGATTCGTGGCTTCCCATGCTTCAACGCATGGCTCTGTACTTCGACGATCTTCAATACGCGTGAGATCGGCACTTGTCTTTAGTAATGAGTCAGAAGAACGAAGAACTCCTGCGCCTCTGCTCATTGATGCTTGTAAATTTGCACGCACACGTGGATCAAGCAAAATTTCACGCGATGCGTTTTCAACTGGTTCACCCGGCTCTGGCATATGAGCTGCAATATCTGCCGCAATTCGAGCGCTAAAGACAAGGCCTTCAAGAAGTGAGTTAGAGGCGAGGCGATTGGCACCATGAACCCCAGAGCAAGCGGTTTCTCCGCATGCATAGAGTCCCGGAACGCTGGTGCGCCCATTGAGGTCTACACGAACTCCACCCGATGCGTAATGTGAGGCAGGAGCAACTGGAATTAAATCTTTCATTGGATCAATGTTATGAGATTGACATGATGCATAGATTGTCGGGAATCTCTTTTCGAAGCCGACAAGATGTCTGACATCAAGCCAGACATGGTGAGCATCCGTTTCATTCATTACTCTCATGCTTGCAATAGCTACAACATCCCGTGGTGCAAGTTCTGCTAAAGGATGAACGCCTTGCATAAATCTATTTCCATTATCATCTAATAAGTAGGCGCCTTCACCTCTTACTGCTTCACTGATAAGTGGCTGTTGTCCTTGAGAGTCATCGCCGAGCCATAAAACGGTCGGATGAAATTGGATGAATTCAACATCGGCAACTTTTGCACCTGCACGAAGTGCAAGAGCAACACCATCTCCGGTAGATACGGATGGATTAGTTGTCTGCTCAAATACCTGACCCAAGCCACCCGTTGCGAGAACGACAGCTTTTGAGAGTGCGCGACCTACTCCATCGCGACTTCCTGCTCCGATGACGTGAAGTGTTACACCGCAAACTTCACCATCTGCATCTTTCAGCGCATCAAGCACCAATGCGTGTTCGACGACTTCAATATCTGGATCTTCGGTTACTGCCTTGAGAAGTGCTCTAGAAACTTCGGCACCGGTTGCATCTCCGCCTGCGTGGATAATTCGATTTCGATGATGGCCGCCTTCGCGAGTAAGTGAAATCTCGCCAGATGCCTCTCGATCAAATTGTGCACCGCGTTCAATTAATTTGCGAACTGCTTCTGGTCCTTCAGTGACGAGGACTCGAACTGCGTTAACGTCGCAGAGCCCTGCGCCAGCTTCGAGAGTATCTGCCAGATGTTCTTCTGGAGAATCTCCTTCACCAAGGGCAGCTGCAATGCCTCCTTGTGCCCACTTTGTAGAGCCCTCGTCAACCCGAGCCTTTGTGACAAGGAGAACGGAGAGGCCGAAAGTACGACATTGCAGAGCGGTTGTCAGTCCAGCAATTCCTGATCCAACGACGATGACATCGGCTGTAGCAGTCCAACCTGGAGCAGGGGCTAGCAACTTCATAACCGCCCCTCTCTCTTCACAGCCATATTATCGAGCAATCTCACTCCATTAATCCAGCCGGCGACAATCGCACGCGTAAATTGAGTAGAGCTACTGGGAGGAAGGAAGTTCTGCTCATCGATGTAATCAGCATAATCAACTGTGAGCAGTGGCTCACTTGCGAGAATCGCCCGCAATTGCATCTCGCTCTCTGATTCGCGCAGTGCATGTGAAATTACTCTGGCGGCAATGCGACCTTCGGGATTCAACCGAGTATTTCGCGACGACATTGCCAAGCCATCACTTTCACGAACAATCGGGGCAGCAACAATTGAAACCTCGTCTGCTATTTCACGAATGAGAGTTAACTGTTGAAAATCCTTCTCGCCAAAGATTGCATGCTGCGGTTGCACCAGATCAAAGAGTCGCTTAACAACAGTAACTACCCCATCGAAGTGACCTGCGCGAGATGCGCCTTCGTAGAGATGAGAGATTGGCCCGGCAGTTAATTTCATAAATCCTGCTGGATATATATCTGCCGCGGTTGGAAGCCAGAGATGAGTAACTCCATAGCGCTCGGCTAATTCAATATCTCGCTCTGGAGTGCGCGGGTATTTCTCTAAATCGCTCTCATCTTCAAATTGGAGTGGGTTAACAAAAATACTGGCAACGATATTGCTTGAATACTCTGATGCAATTTTGAATAGTGAACCATGTCCGGCATGGAGAGCCCCCATAGTCGGAACAAATGCGCATGACGAAGGAAGCTCAGAGGCGTTTGTCACTACCTTCATGGCTCCAGTCCTTTCAGGTACCGGGCGTGCAGTGGTATTAGTTTAAGTCTTTAAGGCAACTGCTCCAAAAGATCAGAGACTTTCCCGTGTGTAAGCAAGATCGCATCGGGTTCAATCTCTGCCCATGGCTGGAGAACGAATCGACGTTCGTGAGCGCGAGGATGTGGCAGAAGGAGTTCATCGGCGCTACTCAGCAAAGATCCATACTGGATGAGATCAAGATCGATCGTGCGCGGACCCCAGTGTTCAACTCGTTCACGCCCTAAGACTTTTTCAATTCCATGCAATAGCGCGAGCAGATCTGTCGCTGATAGCTCTGATTCAGCGAGAACTACTGCGTTCAGGTAATCCGGTTGTTCCGGACCTCCAACCGGCGCAGTCTTGTAGAACGATGAGATTGCAGTGATTTCTAGCGACTCTTGTAGGAGAGCAATTGCAATATCCATCTGCTCTTGTGGATTTCCAATATTAGCTCCGAGGGCGATTACTGCTTTCATCGTCGTATCGTTACTGCAATATCACTTACTTCCTCTGAGACAGGCGCTTGAGGCTTATGTACTGTGACTGATACCGAGATAATCGTTGGAGAGGTTTCTTTAATCTGCTGGGCAATACTGCCAGCGAGGTGCTCAATTAGATTCACAGGCTCACCGGTGATGTGGCTCAATGCGATTGAAGTAAAGATTCCGTAATCAACAGTATCTTCTAATTGGTCGCTTTTACTCGCCTTTGTTAAATCAATCTCAACTTCAATATCAACTGAGAAATTCTGACCATCTCGCTTTTCAAAATCGAAGACGCCGTGAAAGCCGAATCCCTTGATGCCCTTTATTGAAATCAAATCGCTCATCCTTTGACCACCTCAACATGTGGTGCAACGCTATGAACACGCACTGCCCAAATTCCTTTTCCTACGAGAGATTTGGAGATCTCAAGAGTTCCACTCTCTCGTTCATCTGGAGTAGCTCCACCGATAAAGCGCTTGCGTGAGTGGCCAATTAAAACGGGGTAACCGAGAGCGATAAATTCATCGATTCGATTGAGGATCTCCCAATTGTGCTCAGAATCCTTAGCAAAACCGAGGCCGGGATCTAAAACGATATTTTCACGCTTGATTCCGGCAGCTAGCGCCTTATCGAGGGAGATTGTGATCTCCTCGATTACCTCTTTCATGACGTCGTCATAGTGGGCTTGCGAGTTCATATCTTTTGAATGACCGCGCCAATGCATCAGCGTGTATTTGCATCCGAGTGCGGCAACTGTAGAAAACATATCGGGATCTGCAGCTCCCCCGCTGACATCATTAACAATAGAAGCACCGGCTGCAACTGCCAGCTTTGCAGTACTGGCTCGCATAGTGTCCACACTGATATCCACGCCACGGTTAGATAGCTCTGCAATAACGGGCAAAATTCTGGTTTGTTCTTCGCTCTCGCTGACGCGTTCTGCGCCGGGGCGAGTTGATTCACCTCCGATATCGATAATATCGACGCCTTCTTCAATCATTTCCAGACCTCGCGATACAGCGTGTTCAAAAGTGAAATGCTTTCCACCGTCAGCGAAAGAATCTGGTGTGACGTTCAGGATTCCCATTACTAACATTTTTATCGATTCGTAATGAGGCTAATTGCTTCTGCACGCGTAGCTGGATCACGCAGAGCACCACGCACAGCAGATGTAGTGGTGCGTGCTTGTGACTTGCGTACTCCTCGCATAGACATGCAAAGGTGTTCACAATCAACAATCACAATTACTCCGAGTGGATTAAGAATCTTGACCATGGCATCAGCAATTTGAGTTGTGAGTCGTTCCTGAACTTGTGGGCGACGGGCATATAGATCGACAAGTCGAGCCACCTTTGAGAGTCCAGTAATTTTTCCACTTGGAATATAACCAACATGAGCTACGCCATGAAAAGGGGTGAGGTGATGTTCGCAGTGTGAGAAGACTTCAATATCTCGAATAATTACGAGTTCTTCGTGGCCGATATCAAAAGTCGTTGTTAGAACTTCTTCTGGACTCTTCCATAGCCCTTCAAAATTTTCCTTAAGAGCTCTAGCTACCCGTGCCGGAGTCTCCTGAAGTCCTTCTCTATTAGGGTCTTCACCGAGGGCAATGAGAAGCTCACGAACAGCTCTCTCGGCGCGCTCCTGATCGTATGGTGCGCTTGCGCGACCATCGTTTTCGCCCATTGAGATGGAGGAGATATCACTCACTCTGTTGTTGCCTTCTTAACTCGACGAGCACGCTTTGGCTTATCAGAATCTTCTTCCGCATCTTCAGCGGGTTGCAAGCGCTCTGTGATTGCAACTGGAGGTATATCTGAAGGTACACGTGAGAGAGAACCAGTCCACTTAGGTCGCTGAGGCCAATCAATAACATTGACGAAAATTTCCGCAATCTCTTCTTTGTTGAGCGTCTCTTTCTCAAGAAGAATTGTTGTCATCGCATCCATAGTTTCGCGATTTGCGACAAGAATATCGAAAGCCTCTTGATGAGCATTTTCAATGAGTGTGCGAATTTCGCTATCAACAGTTGCGGCAACTGCCTCTGAATAATCACGTTGGTGACCATATTCGCGGCCTAAGAATGGTTGTGAAGAATCTACGCCAAGTTTAATTGCACCGATAGCTTCGGTCATTCCGTATTGGGTAACCATTGCACGGGCAAGAGCTGTTGCCTTCTCAATATCATTTGAAGCACCAGTTGAAGGATCATGGAAGATGAGTTCTTCTGCAGCGCGCCCACCGAGTGAGTATGCAAGTTGATCAAGTAATTGATTTCGGGTTGTTGAATATCTATCTTGATCAGGGAGCACCATGGTGTATCCGAGCGCACGACCTCGAGGCATGATTGTCACCTTATGCACTGGATCAGTGTGAGCGAGTGCTCTTGCAACAAGTGCGTGCCCGACTTCGTGATAAGCAGTAACACGTCGTTCTTCCTCTGACATCAAGCGAGTCTTTCGCTGTGGCCCAGCCATCACACGATCAATTGCTTCATCGAGTTGACTATTTCCAATTGCTTTCTTACCTTCACGAGCAGCGAGTAAAGCGGCTTCATTGAGCATATTTGCAAGGTCCGCACCTGTAAAACCAGGGGTTCGGCGTGCATATGCAAGTAAATCAACGCCATCTGCAATTGGCTTGTTCTTTGCATGCACCGTCAAGATATCGCCACGGCCCTTAAGGTCTGGGCGATCGACTGGAATCTGTCGATCAAATCGACCTGGACGAAGAAGTGCTGGATCTAAAACATCCGTACGGTTTGTTGCAGCAATAAGAATGACCTGCCCTGATGCATCAAAGCCATCCATTTCGACGAGTAATTGATTGAGGGTCTGCTCACGTTCATCGTGCCCTCCACCCATACCTGTGCCGCGTTGGCGCCCCACTGCATCAATCTCATCAATAAAAATAATTGCTGGAGCATTTGCCTTGGCCTGTGCGAAGAGATCGCGAACGCGCGCTGCTCCGACACCAACGAACATTTCTACAAAGTCAGATCCAGAGATTGAGTAAAAGGGAACTTTCGCTTCTCCGGCGACTGCGCGGGCAAGAAGAGTTTTACCTGTTCCTGGAGGGCCAAAGAGCAGAACGCCCTTTGGAATCTTTGCCCCAAGTAATTGATACTTAGTTGGATCGGCGAGAAAGTCTTTAATCTCTTCCAGTTCGGAAATCGCCTCATCAACTCCTGCAACATCTGCAAAAGTATTCTGCGGAACTTCATTATCTTGAAGCTTTGCCCGTGATTTACCGAAACTAAATACCTTATTGCCGCCTTGTGCCTGACTCAACATAAAGAAGAGGAAGAAACCAATCAGCAGAATTGGACCAAATGATAGAAGCAAGGAGACCAAGAAAGATTGTGACGGAACTTCTACGCTCCAACCCTTTATAGGTGGGTTCGCGGTAAGTGCGTCAACGATTGTTGGCTCTTGTCGGATTACATAAGAAGCTTGAACTTTACTTTCGCCTGCAATGGTCTTGCCGGCCTTTAAAATCAAGCGAATCTTCTGATCGCGATCAACTAAAACTGCAGATTCGACATCTGACTGCGCAATCGCATCTAAAGCCTGTGAGGTATCAATAGTTGTATAGCTACTACCCGCATTGGAAATCTGGCCAAAGATTGAGACACCGAATATTGCCGCAATGATCCAAAAAAGCGGACCTCGAAGGATTCGCTGTGCGCGACTCTTAGGAACAACCTTTTTGGTAGCACCGTCGCTCTTTGGAGGTGATTTCTTCTTCAGAGGATTGCTCATCGTTGGCTTTTTTTCGTCGCTCATACTTTTCCTTATTCGTACATGTGCTTTGCAAGCACACCGATGAATGAGAGGTTGCGATATTTTTCATCAAAATCTAAACCGTAGCCAACAACGAAATCCTTCGGAATATCGAATCCTACATATTTACAATCAACTTCGACTTTAGCCGCTTCTGGCTTACGAAGAATTGTAAGAATCTGAACATCTGCCGCACCTCTGGAAAGCAGGTTTGCGCGGAGCCAAGAAAGTGTGAGCCCAGTATCAACAATATCTTCAACGATAAGCACATTGCGTCCGGTGATATCGCGATCTAAGTCCTTAAGAATTCGAACAACACCACTTGATTTTGTGCCAGAACCATAAGAAGAGACTGCCATCCAGTCCATCTCGATATGTGTCTGCATCGCACGAGTGAGATCTGCCATTGCCATGATTGCGCCTTTAAGAACGCCTACGAGCAGAAGATTCTTATCTTTATAATCTGCATCAACTTGAGCAGCCATTTCAGCAACCCGATTATGTAGTTCTTCCTCTGTTGCAATCACGCGCTCGACATCGGTTCCGACTGATGCTAAATCCACCGTAGAGACTCCCTTGAAACTGCTGACCAGACCCCTTATGAGGACTTGGATGAGAGAGACAGTCTGCCCGAAATTCGCTCAACCTTCACACCGCCAGAAAGGCTGAGCGCTCCTTGGCCTTTCCA
>WLPB01000032.1 GCA_009698975.1 Actinomycetota bacterium
AAAAGTCCCGCAGAGCATTGGTTCGCTTCGCTGCCATAGTAGAAGGGTACTAGTTGAGGCAGTTCTCATTCAGCCTTGAAAAACACGCTTAACTAGTGCAGAGTTACCAAATGCATACAGGTAGAAGCGTTGTTTACTCGAAGAATGGTGCAGCAGCTGCCAGTCAGCCGTTAGCGGTAAGTGCAGCAATCTCAGTTCTCAAAGATGGTGGCTCATTTATCGATGCCGCAATTGCGCTCAGCGCTGTGATCTGTGTAGTTGAACCGGGCGCATCACATCTTGGTGGCGATGCATTCTTAGTAACACACCATGCCGCGACCAAATCTAATCTTGCATTTAACGGCAGCGGCGAAGGTTCACATGCCGCTACGCCGGAAGCATATAAAGATGGAATTCCATTACACGGATATAAATCGGGAACTGTTCCGGGTTTAATTTCAACATGGTTTGAAGCTCATGCCAGATATGGAACTTTGCCAATGGCCACTCTTCTCAAGCCCGCTATTGACTATGCAGAAAATGGTTTTCCCGCTAATGCTGGCTTTGTTCGTAGAATTGAAGGCCATCTCAAGCTCGCTCCCAAAACACAACTCTTTAAAGATATGGGAGTTGATGTAAATGTGCAGATTGGCGATCTCGTAATCCAGAAAGATCTCGCACAATCTTTACGTGAAATTGCTGAAGGTGGACGGGCTGCATTCTATGAAGGCCGAATCGCGCAACAGTTAATTAAAGGCTCAGAAGGTTGGTTTAACGCCGAAGACCTGAAAGCACACACCACTCGAGTTTTAGACCCGTTAGCGATTAAATATCAAGACCTCACAGTTTATGGTCAGCCACCTCCCACACAAGGCATGATTTTGATGGAAGAGCTTTTACTCAACGAGAGATTCGACCTCGCTGCCCTTTCAGAGGCAGATCGAATCCACGTGGGAGTCGAATCAAAGAAGATTGGGTTTGCTGATCGGAACGCAATCATCGGCGACCCTGAGTTTATTGATGTAAATGTCGAGCAGATTCTTTCGAAAGGCAATATAGATTTCCGCCTGGAACAAATATCGATGACATCAGCTAACAGCGATATCGCACCTGTTGCTGAAGGCAGCGATACAACCTACTTCTTAGTCGCAGATAAAGATGGCAACGCGGTTTCATGGATTCAATCTGTCTTCCATGGATTTGGTAGCTCATGGGTTATCCCTGAGACCGGAATTATTCTCAATAATAGATTGACCGGATTCTCGCTTGATCCCGCATCACCCAACATCGTTGCGCCAGGAAAGCGTCCTGCCCATACTTTGAATGCCTTTACCGTTACAAATCCTGATGGAACTCTGCGACTAGTGGGTGGAACACCGGGTGCAAATATTCAGGTGCAAACTAACCTACAGTTAATTGTTAATGTCATCGATTTAAAGATGAATGTGCAGCAAGCGACGGAAGCACCTCGATGGCAGCACCTGAATGCGCCGGGGGAGAGTTCTGCAGAAGAAAATGGCAGCGGAGTCCTTGAGATCGAAGATCGAGTTTCTACAGAAGTACTGGATCAACTTCGAGCGAAAGGTCATGAAGTGAAACCACTTGGAGCTTGGGGTCATGGATCTTCAGTCCAATTGCTTGAGGTATTGCCAAGTGGCACCTACGCAGTGGGTTCAGATCCGCGATGTGAAGGCCATGCCGCCGGATTGTAAAGTGGAGTTGAGTGCGAGTTCTTAGAGCTTTTGCAGAGTTATGGACTCAAAACCGTCTGGAACGCCCACATATGGCGATTGATGGAATCTAATTTTTGAGTCAACAATCTCCCACTGCAAACCTGAGTTCACGAGTGTTTCAAGAAAAACCTTCGCCTCCATCTCGGCGATATGGTTGCCGAGACAAGTATGGGGACCGAAACCAAAACTCAGGTGGGGATTCTTCTCTCGGCCGATATCTATTCTCAGCGGATCAACAAAAACAAACTCATCAAAGTTTCCAGAGATAAAGCTGATACCCACATATCTATCTACCGGGAGCTCGCGCGCGCCGGTTTCAGGAGTTGTTGTTCGAGCCATTTCTGGAAGCGGAGTCAGAAAGCGTAAGAATTCTTGAATTGCGTTGGGAATCAAAGCTGAATTCGAACGAAGTAGCTGTAAATCTTCTGAATGCAGCGCAAAGTGCCAGAGCATTCCAGTAAAAAGTTTCACAACGGTATCTCTACCACCTGCCAACATCACACCCGCAATACCTCTGAATTCATCTGCTGAAATTACTGTTCCCTCTATTTCAAGGATTGCGAGCTCACTCCAGATATCGGAGTGATTGCCTTCCATGGCTTCGGCATAAATTCGATCAAGGTATGTATGCAGAACTTTGCCATCTCGCGCAGGGCTTTCGGCGGTCCACACATCTGGTCCCCACGAAATCCACTCTTGCACATCTTGTGGGCGTCGATAGAGGACCCCAAGATTTTCCATCACTAGCGGCAGCACCAACGTGCTGATTGCATCTTTGCTTGCACCAGAAAAGTATTGATTAAAGAGCGCTTCGGTATGGCGGCGAAACTCGGGAATAGATTTCTCAACTGTCGGACGAACAAAGTAAGGGCCTAGAGCACTTCGATACAAATGATGCCGAGGCGGATCTACTTCAAGCGGAAGTTGGCGATAATCACGCACATCAGCATCTCCCTGCAAGTCAGATGAGTATGTTGCGGTATCGCGGAGCGCTTCCCGGACTGCTTTATGTCCAGTGATTACTTTGCTCGTAGAACCAGGTGCTTGAGCGATGACCTATGCCTCCTTGATCAAGAATTCCGCGGACTCGCGCAACGTCACCTTTACTGGAATAAAGTCGATGCCTAAGAGACGCTTAGCTTTCGCACCACTTGTAATCATCGGCTTACCCAACAATGGCAAGACCGCCTTGATATCACCATCAAAGAGGGAGAGAAATTTGATGAGAAATCCTGGGGCTTGCGCAGTCTTAGCTTTGCTCTTTGGATAAAGAGTCTTGATGTACTTCGCAATCTCAACGAATGATAATGTTTCAGATGAGGCAAGAATGCGTTCACCCTTCGTAGATTCTGTATCAATGGCCTGAACATGCATTTGCGCAACGTCACGCACATCAACTATTGAGAACTTTAAGTCAGGCAACATTGGATCCTTGCCGCTGAGGATTCTTTCAACTACAGAAATTGATGAACCATAATTCTTATCCAGCGGAGCGCCAAGAACTAGAACGGGATTAATGGTTGTCAGCGCAATCTCAGGTGCTTGATTCGTGACAAAATCCCACGCTGCTCGCTCGGCAAGTGTCTTTGATTTTGTATAAGCAACGCGACCTATTGGATGCTCGACATCTGTCCACAAAGTTTCATCGTAGGCGTTCATTCGGGCAGGTAGATCGCAACCGAAGACTGCTGCATTGGATGAGGTAAGAATCACGCGCTTTACTCCAGCGCTCTTGGCAGCCTTTAGTGCACGAAGCGTCCCTTCGACAGCTGGTCGAATTAACTCGTTCTCATCTTTTGGCGATGCGATAGGGAAGGGCGAAGCAGTATGCATCAACACATCCACTCCCTTCAGGGCGCTATCCCATCCTGCATCTTTCTCGAGATCGAGTTCAACAAAGGAAAGACGAGAATCTAAATCCGAAGAATCAAGTAGATGTGGTCGAACCGCATCACGTACTTCATCTGATTTGGAGAGCGCGCGCACAGAAGCACGGACCGCATACCCCTGATTGAGAAGTTGAAGCGTGATGTGCTTTCCAATGTAGCCACTTGCACCTGTAAGAAGGACTGTTTTCATGAGAAGAGTATTCCACAGACCTATCTATGATTAGAAGGTGTGTCAATTAACTCCTTCCAGGCTTAAGTCCCTCCTTGTTGCCTCGCACCTTGGACCGACCGTCTTGGTCGTAACAATCACCTTGTGCATCGCACTTTCTCAATTTAGTTTCTTAGAAACTTTCCGGATTTCTCTAGCAATATTTGCAGGCCAATTAGTAGTTGGTTGGAGTAACGAAGTAATTGACTATCCGTTAGATCTAGCTGCGCACAGGATGAAGAAGCCACTGGTCTCTGGTTCTCTACAAGTATCAATGCTGAAGAAGCTGATTCCCCTAGCTCTCATCGCTGCAATTCTTCTATCATTTTTCACTCCATTTGGTTTAATCGGCACATTGATTCATTTACTCGGCATATTGAGTGCCACTTTATATAACCTGAAGTTGAAATCCACGGTCTTATCGCCTATTCCGTACCTCGTCTCATTCTCTGCGCTGCCGTGGGCAATATTTCTGTCAGCGGGGGAGCGTCCACCGATATGGCTCTATTGTTCACTCGCACTTTTCACGACTACATTCCATTTCTTAAATGTACTCAAAGATTTAGAGATTGATATCAATCAAGGCGTACTTGGGCTACCTCAACGTCTTGGCAAGAAAAGGAGCATTATTGTTGCTGCGGTTCTGGCGACTTTAGGAGTTTTAGTAATCTGCATTCGATTTTTATGATGCGCGCCAGCAATACCACGCAACTACGCTGCGCATTCCGGCGAACTTTTCGCCCAGTTTCTCTAGCTCTTTAGGCTTGATTGGCTCAGAATTCTTATGCAAGTTATCCCATCCACGCCTGACTGCGAGATCTCCTACTGGCCAGACATCTAATCGACCAAGATGGAAGATCAGGAACATCTCAACAGTCCACTTGCCTATGCCAAAGAGCGGCACCAGGTCATCAATTATTTCTTGATCAGACATATACGCGAATCGTTTGAAATTGATTTCCCCGGATAGTGCCGCAGATGTCAGTTCGCTTATGGTTCGAACCTTTGCACCAGTTAAGCCAACAGATTGAAGTTTCTTGGCTGAGAGTGCACCGACCCTTTCAGCAGTAATAGAGCCATGACATTTATCTTCCAAACGAGCGGTGATGGTGCGGGCGGCAGCGGTACTGACTTGCTGCGCAATCACTGCACGAATCAGTGATTGAAACTGGGAAACTTTGGGTTTGACTAACCCGAAGGCACAAGGCTCGAGATTCTTGATTGCAGGAATAAAGGCTGGATCGATTTTTGCAATTGTCCTGTTTATGTCCGCTAGCACTTTGGCGCGCTCAGTGCGAGGAGTCAAAATCATAACTCTTCTCGACTAGTGGGAAATATGATGCAGGCCCTGTAATCTTCTTTTCAGCCATGGCAAGATAGTACTCATTCAAAATGTTAGTGAGAAGTGAGGAAGCAATGTCATTCAATCCAACACCCGCGGATAAGTTCACATTTGGTCTTTGGACAGTTGGATGGCAGGCCCGTGATCCATTCGGTGATCCCACCCGCGAAGCAGTTGATCCGGTCCGAACCGTAAAGGAACTTGCTGCGCGCGGTGCATACGGAGTGACTTTCCATGATGATGACCTCTTTCCGTTTGGATCGGATGATTCGACTCGTCAAGGTCATATAGATCGATTCAAGAAGGCACTTGATGAGACTGGCATGAAAGTGCCTATGGCAACTACCAATCTCTTTAGTCATCCTGTCTTTAAAGATGGCGCACTTACAAGTAATGATCGCGACATTCGCCGATTTGCAATTAGAAAAGTGATGCGCAATATTGATTTAGCAATTGAACTTGGTGCAGAGATTTACGTCTGCTGGGGCGGTCGCGAAGGCGCTGAATCAGAGAGCTCAAAGGACGCCTACGTTGCACTCGAGCGATACAAAGAAGGCTTTAACATATTGGGGCAATACGTTCTCGATAATGGATATAACATTAAATTTGCAATTGAACCTAAGCCAAATGAACCGCGTGGAGATATTTTCCTTCCAACTATTGGTCACGCGCTTGGATTTATCTCAGAGCTGGATCACCCAGAGCTTGTTGGCTTAAATCCAGAGGTAGGCCACGAGCAAATGGCAAACCTCAATTTTGTACACGGCATTGCGCAAGCGCTCTGGCAGAAGAAGCTCTTCCATATCGATCTCAACGGCCAGCGCGGACCAAAGTATGATCAGGACTTTGTCTTTGGACATGGTGATGTGAAGAGCGCATTCTTCTTAGTAGACCTTCTAGAGCGCTATGGCTATACCGGTCCAAAGCACTTTGATTACAAGCCTGTGCGCACTGATGCTGATTCAGGCGTGTGGGCTTCTGCGACATCGAATATGCGAATGTATTTAGCGCTTAAAGAGCGTGCTGCATCATTCCGCAATGACCCTCGTGTTATTGAAGCGATGAAGAATTCCAATATTCATGGACTCGAAGAGTCAACCTTGGCAAAGGGCGAGACCTGGCGTGATTTGGCTAAGGATTCATTTGATGCAGATGAAGCTGGCAAACGCGGCTACGGATACGAAATTCTTGATCAGTTGGCGATGGAACACCTCATGGGATTTGTGAAGTAGATAGATGCCAAAAGTTGCAGGTGTTGATTCTTCAACCCAATCTGTCAAAATAGTTGTGCGTGATGCACAGACAGGAGAGTTGCTCAATTCAGCATCACGACCTCATCCTGATGGAACAGAGGTTGATCCAGCACACTGGTGGTCGGCTCTGCAAGGGGTTATCGAAGATATTGGTGGGCTAGACGATATTGATGCAATCGGGATTGCTGGCCAACAACATGGAATGGTTGTACTCGATGAAGGAGGGGATGTTATTCGTCCAGCTCTTTTGTGGAATGACACTCGCTCGAGCCAAGCAGCAGCTTCGCTTAACTCTGAATTTGAAAACATCCATCAACTTACCGGCTCAAAGTTAGTTGCTGCATTTACTGCATCAAAGGTGCGCTGGCTGAAAGATAATGAGCCAGAGAATGCTGCAAGAGCACGTGCAATCACGCTTCCCCATGATTGGCTCTCATGGAAGCTATCTGGCAGTAACAGTATCAAGGACATTTTCACTGATCGATCTGATGCATCTGGAACAGGATACTTCGACAGTAATTCAAATTCTTACATCGATGAGATTCTCATGGCAGCTTTAGGTCATAACCAAGTGCACCTTCCCAGAATTGTTGCGCCCAACGAATTCGGCTTTGACAACGGCAAGTTGAGAATTTCTGCTGGTGCTGGAGATAATGCATCTGGAGCATTGGGCGTAGGAGCAACGCTGGGGGATTTGGTGATCTCACTAGGCACAAGCGGAACCGCCTTTGCCGTTAGCGATAAGCAGACCCACGATGTATCCGGTGAAGTTGCTGGGTTTGCCGATACGACGGGGAACTTTCTGCCACTTGCTTGCACACTCAACGCGGCCAAGGTCTTTGATGCAGTGACGAATCTGCTCGGTATCTCCTTCGATGAATTCAGTAAACTTGCATTAGATGCCGATCCGGGCGCAGGGGGCATTACCTTCTTGCCACATTTTGATGGAGAGCGAACTCCAAACAAGCCAGATGCGCAAGGAAATATTTTGGGTCTCACTCATAAGAATTTCACCTCAGCAAATGTCGCAAGAGCTGCGATAGAAGGCGTAATTTGCGGTATTGCATATGCAGCAGATCAATTTGAGCAGCTAGGAGTAAAGACAAACAGAATTCTGCTCATCGGTGGAGCTGCCAGGAATCCTGCTGTGCAGCAAATTGCTAGGGAAATTTTTGGAAAAGATGTTCATGTTCCACCTCCAGGAGAATACGTTGCTGATGGAGCTGCCAAGCAAGCTGCATGGGCTTTACTCAAGACCACAAATCCACCTTTATGGGGGAGCGGCGAATTCGAAAAGATTCCTTTCTCTGGCAACAATCCTGAAGTCAAGACTCGTTACTTCGACGCAATAAGGTCAATGTAAAGAACTTCGCCGGTTGGCTTATTGGGGATGTGACTTCTTTGAATCCGTTACGCGTCCAGCATGGGCATGAGCAGTTGGATCCTTCTTAACCTTGATCAAACTTGCAACAGTAGAAACAATCAAGATGGCCGCAATAACACCAAGGCTTATAAGAGTTGGAATCTTTGGAATTTGCGTCCATGTCTCATGCAAATAAGTCATGATCAACTTAACTCCGATAAACATCAAGATTATAGAGAGGCCCAGTGAGAGATAGACGAGCTTGTCGAGTAGCCCCTTAAGTAAGAAGTACAGGGCGCGCAATCCAAGCAGCGCGAATGCGTTCGCCGCAAAGACCAGGAACGCCTCTTGCGTAACACCGAACGTTGCTGGAATTGAATCAAGAGCGAAGAGCAAGTCCGTTGAAGCAATTGCAATCATCACCAAGAACATAGGTGTTGCAAGTCGCTTACCGTTGACTCTAGTAAAAATCTTGGAACCATCGTACTCATCGGTCATTGCGATGCGTTTTCTGATGGAGCGGACGAGGAAATTATCTTCAGGCGAAGGATCCTCATCCCAGTGCTTAAAGAGACCCACACCGGTCCAGATCAAGATAGCGCCGAAGATTACGAAGGTGAAGCTGAATTTAGCAAGTGCAGCAGCGCCAACAGCGATAAAGATTGCTCGTAGAACTAGCGCGAGAATGACGCCGAACATCAAAACTCTTTGATGGAAAATAGATGGCACTTTAAACTGAGCCAGAATAATAATAAAGACAAAGAGGTTATCGACGGAGAGCGATTTCTCGACCAGGTAAGCGGCGAAATATTCGGTTCCGTATTCGGATCCAGCAGTAAGCCATACCCAGACACCAAAGGCGATAGCTACGCCAATATAAAAGACCGACCAGATGGCCGCTTCTTTAAACATGACATCGTGTGGTTTTCGACTGACAGTCAATAAGTCAATAACAATCAGTGCCGCAATCGCACCAATGACAATAGACCAGGTTAAGAGGGACACATCCATGATTTACACCTTTTCGTTAAGGGGCCAGTGATGCCAAGGTCTCCCTCAACTACAGTCATGTAGTAGCAGCTCCGGGATATTTCTATCCGTATTGACGAAGGTGCTTTTGCGAGGTACTCCCCTTAACTGAGCAGAATTTTAGGTGGTTCAGTATGGGTGCGCAAATCGAATCGCCTTAAACGCCTATTCCTTAGACCATTTCATTGAGTGCGCGAACCGCCAACTCGCTGAGCAGGGCTGATCCGCGATACATCACAGAAT
>WLPB01000033.1 GCA_009698975.1 Actinomycetota bacterium
AACCGTTTCGTTTCAAGCCAGCCACAGTATTCAGCTCTCTGGCGTGTAATCGAAGCAGAGGTAGTTCCACTCTCGCGTAAAGAAGGAATCGGTCAGATTGTTTGGTCGCCAATGGCGCAAGGTGTGCTGACTGGCAAGTACCTTCCAGGAAAGAAAGCTCCAGCTGGTTCTCGTGCAACAGATAAGAAGAGCGGCGCAAAATTTATTAGCAAGTGGCTCCGTGATGATGTTCTCACCGCAGTTGCTAACCTCAAGCCGATTGCAGATGAGGCCGGACTCACCATCGGCCAGCTATCAATCGCCTGGGTACTCGCAAACGACAATGTTTCGTCAGCGATTATGGGGGCTACTAAGCCTTCACAGGTAAGAGAGAATGCAAAAGCCTCAGGGGTAAAACTCGATAAGAAGCAGATTGCAGCTATCGACAAAGTACTCGGCGATTTACCCGAGCGAGATCCTTCATTGAATAAGAGCCCAAACCCTCGCTCTTAAACTAGAGCGTGGTGCCAGCTTTAACGCTTGGCTTTGGAGTTCGCATTCGGCGCATCTGCGTTGATCGCAGCCATGCATACATTGCTAATCCCTTGATTGACGTTTCTGGGAATTTTATAGCAAGTGCTTTCTTTAGCTTGCGTCGAAGCATGAGGCCATCAAGAATTGCGAGTGCCAGCACTCCCCACATCACATAGATTGACAGTACTTGTGTGAAAGGAACAATAACTTTTCCATTTTTATCGAGTTCGGTAGTTCCGGAAGAAATAGTCAGAATCAAAACGAAGAAGATAATGGGCAAGAAGAACTCACCGACAGATCTACGCGCATCTACAAAGTCACGAGTAAATCGTCTAGCTGGACCGCGATCACGCGCTGGCAGAGCATTCTCATCACCACGCATAAATGCTTCGCGAGCAGCGATTCGTGCCACCTTTGCTTGCTCACGAGAACGCTTCTTCTCTTCCTTTGTGACGATAGGAGCTAGCCGTGGTTGCACACGCTCTGCATCTTTACGCTTAGGGGTAGGACGGCCTTTTTTATCTTCGCTCATAGGGCAACTATAGGGCGAGCATCCGCTCCAGCGCGAGCTTTGAGAAGTGTGCCACTTTTTCGTCGACCTTAATCTGGTTGACCACATCACCCGCTACCAATGATTCCAGGGCCCAGACCAGGTGAGGCAGGTCTATTCGATTCATGGTGGAGCAGTAGCAGACTGTTCTATCAAGGAAATAAACGTTCTTATCGGGGTTTTCATTTGCCAAACGGTTAACGAGATTGAGCTCAGTTCCTACCGCCCATGATGTTCCTGGAGCTGAATCGGTAACAGTTCTAATAATCTTCTCTGTGCTTCCGACTACATCGGCGGCTTTCACAACATCATGTTGGCACTCGGGGTGAACAATGATTTGAATCTCTGGGATGCGTTCGCGGTATCCAGTGATTGAATCAACGGTAAAGCGCCCGTGAACAGAACAATGTCCTCGCCAGAGAATCATCTTTGCATTGCGAATTTCTTCTACCGTCAAACCACCTTGAGGCTTCCATGGGTTCCACACAACACAATCCGATTCGAGTAAACCGAGATTTTGAACGGCTGTATTGCGGCCAAGATGTTGGTCAGGAAGGAATAAAACTTTCTCGCCCTGGGCAAATGCCCAGCGAAGAGATTTCTCTGCATTTGATGAGGTGCAGATTGTTCCGCCATTTTCTCCAGTGAAACTCTTAATCGCAGCCGATGAATTCATATAGGTAACTGGCACAGTGACATCTGCAAATCCGAGAGTCTTTAGATCGCTCCAACATTGATCAACTTGGGCAGCGGTTGCCATATCTGCCATAGAACAGCCGGCAGCCAAATCAGGAAGAATGACTTTTTGATGTTCGTTGGTGAGGATGTCAGCGCTCTCTGCCATGAAGTGAACGCCGCAGAAGATAATAAATTCAGCGCTCGATTGGTCAGCTGCCGCCTGGGCTAACTTAAATGAATCACCTCTAATGTCGGCAAATTCAATTACTTCATCGCGCTGATAGTGATGGCCCAAAATCATGACTCGTTCGCCAAGTATCTCTTTCGCAGCTTGAGCTCGTGTGCGCAATGTGGGATCGCTGGCTTCAGGTAGCTCACCCTCGCAGCTGACTCCGCGCTCTGAGGCGAGGTCGCGACCTTGGCCAAGGAGCAGGAGCTGAGAGAGTGAAGACATGGGTCAATCTCACCGCTTTTGAGTCGCAACAGCAAGCCGAGACGGGTATTCTTCGCCACATGACAACAGAAACTCCACAGAGCACAGTAGATATCACCACCGGCATCGCACTGACAGATACCGCTGCCGCTAAGGTCGCAGCGCTTTTGGCGCAGGAAGGCCGCGACGATCTCTATCTCCGTGTCGCAGTACAACCAGGCGGTTGTTCTGGTCTTCGTTACCAGCTCTACTTCGATGACCGTAACCAAGATGGAGATATCACTCGCGAATTTGGCGCAGTCAAGGTTGTCGTAGACAAGATGAGTGATCCGTACTTGATGGGTGCGACAGTTGACTTCGTTGACACCATCGAGAAGCAGGGATTCACTATTGATAATCCAAATGCCGGAGGCTCATGTGCCTGTGGCGATTCCTTTAGCTAGTCGCTCAATCTAGCTAGATGAAGATTGGTGTTGCTGGTTCTGTTGGTTTAGATCACATCATGACTTTCTCCGGAAAGTTCACAGACTCTCTTGTCGCAGGCTCTCTAGAAAAAGTCTCGCTCTCGTTTCTCGTCGATGGACTACAGGTGCGTCGCGGCGGTTGTGCTGCAAATATCTCTTTCGGTTTGGCAAATTTGGGAGTCACTCCCATATTGATTGCCGCTGTTGGTAAGGACTGGGCTGATTACGATGCCTGGCTAACGCGTCATGGCGTTGATACCGGACATGTACTTATTTCGACAGAGCAACATACTGCCCACTTTAGCGTGACTACCGATACTGAACTCAACCAAATTGCGTCCTTCTACCCAGGTGCTATGTCCGAGGCACGCAACATTGAATTACAACCCATCATGGACAAGACAGGTCGCTTAGATTTACTTGTTATTTCACCAGATGATCCGGAGGCGATGTTGCGCCATATGGAAGTCGCTCTCGAACTTGGGATCCCGGTCGCCGCCGATCCATCGCAGCAGATGGCACGTATGTCTGGCGAAGAGATTAAGAAATTGATTGATGGCGCTACCTATCTCTTTATGAATGAGTATGAACTCGCGTTAGCCATTCAAAAGACCGGCTGGAGCGATAACGAGATTTTGCAGCGCGTTAAGTTTCGCATAACAACTTCAGGCTCGAGTGGCGCGAGAGTCGAAAGTGCCGCTGGCGAATTTATCAAAGTGGGTTGTGCCCAAGAGAAGGCGAAGGTTGATCCCACTGGAGTCGGTGACTCCTTTAGATCCGGTTTTGTAGCTGGTCTATCGTGGGGTCTATCTCACGAGCGATGCGCCCAGCTTGGTTCGATGATTGCAACCTATGTAATCGAAACAATGGGAACCCAGGAATATAAGTTCACATCAGCTGAATTTCTTACGCGCTTTGAAGAGTCATTTGGAAGTAGCGCAGCTCAAGAAATCGCACCGCACTTAACCGCGTAGTTGAGATAAAACCGAAACAATATTTGCAACTAGATAATCAATCTCGTCTTGCGTGCTCTCAGCATGGAAAGTCATTCTCAGATGCCCTGTTGTAGGTAGGCCCATCGCGGCAATCACATGGCTCGGAGTGAGATCTTCTGGCGAACACGCAGAACCAGCATCTAGCTCAATGTGGAGCGGCTGTAATGAGCGAAGCAATTCTTCCGAACTTATGCCATCAATTAAAAATGAGAGATAACGTGATTCAGCACCAGAATCTGCAGCCACGACGGATACCCCATCAATTTTTGAGAGAGCAGCAGCGGCATATTTGCGTAATGCGAATATTGAAGTAAGGGATTCTTTATAGAGAGTAAGCGCAATAGCAGCGCCCACCAAGAGCGGAAGTGAGTAGCTTCCTGGAGTTCTAATGGGGGCAATATGGGGGAGTGGATATCTGTATTTTGCTGGCTCTGAAATATAGAGGAGGCCAAGTCCGCCAGGCCCGCCCCAAGAGGTGCTATCGAATATTGCAGATGAAACTCCAGTAAGCATTGTGGCATTTGGTATGTCGTGAGATGCGTCAAGAATGATGTGTGCGGATGAGGCAAAATTCTCCTTAACTACATCGATACCGTTCTGCCTTACTCCCGTTTCACCATTGCAGCTCTGAAGAACAATAAGTGATGGTGCTGATGGAATTTCAGAGATGTTTTTATAGAGGCCATCTCTTCCGACGTTCAGTTCAAATTTTCCGCCGCTATGGGCTCTCGCAACTGCTCGAATTTTCCCTAAATCAATAGAGCTGGTGACAAGTTCAAGCTCTGGAGTAAGGAGCCCCGATATCGCGAGAAAATAGGCAAGATTTGGCTCACCTACGACTTCAAGTTGTGATGGCCGGGCTCCTAGGTGGCTCGCCAATTCCTCTAGGCATCCGTGGCGAAGGGCGGCGGCTTTCGTTGCTGCTTGCGAGCTCTTCTTAGGATCGGCCCAACCATCTGCCAGGGCGACTGAAATCGCCTCCCGAATAGATGGCGCTAATGGCGCTTCGGAGGTGAAGTTACTTGTGAGGTGAACCACCCGCCCTAGGCTACTCGTTGGTGGGGCTTCTTTCCTCTTGCGCCACTATCCTTACACCATGCCTGCACCTCAATTTAAGCGCACCGCGATAAAGGTTCTGCTCGCACTGGCGACGCCCTTTCTGCTCGCAGGGTGCTCCTTTGATTCCGACAAGATCTCAGGTCTTGGATACCCAAAGGGAACATCGAGCGTTAACGATATTTCGCTCTCGTTGTGGCAAGGTGCATGGATCGCTGCAGCAGTTGTTGGCGTCATCACTTTTATTTTGATTATCTGGCCGGCGATCTTTCACCGCGCAAAACCTTCCAAGGGCGAGTTTCCAAAGCAGACTCAATACAACATTCCAGTTGAAATTCTCTACACCGTAATCCCATTCATTATCGTTGCAGTGCTCTTCTATTTCACCGCAGTCAAAGAGACAAAGATTGTTGACCTCAAGACTCCGGCTGCTCATCAAATCTCAGTCGAAGGCATTCAGTGGTCATGGCAATTTGGTTATCCTGAAGCAGGACCAAAAGCGGTAGTAACTGGCACTCCAGAGAATCCACCAACGCTCTATCTGCCACTAGGGGAGAGCGTTCGATTTACAATTACTTCAAATGATGTTGTCCACGGTTTCTGGATTCCGGCATTTATGATTCAGATGCAGAATTTGCCTGATCGCACCAACTACATTCAATTTACCGCGCAAGAGCTTGGTGAGTTCCCAGGTCGATGCAACATTCTCTGCGGACGAAATCACACTCAAATGATCTTTACGGTCAAGGTTGTTACTCCTGAGCAGTATCAGAGTTATCTCGAAACATTGAAGGCAGGGGCATAATGACTACATTTGCAGAGCGTCCAACGATTGCTACACCTAGACAAGGCGTTGAAAAGCGAGATTCTTGGGGCACTCAATTTGTTAAGACAGTTACCTCAACCGACCATAAGCGCATCGGATATCTCTACCTTGCAACTTCTTTTACCTGGTTCTTGGTTGGCGGAGTACTAGCCCTATTCCTGCGCGCTGAGCTAACACGGCCAGGAATGCAGTTCTTGAGTAATGAGCAGTACAACCAGATTTTCACAATGCACGGAACGATCATGTTGTTGATGTTCTCTACATCGCTCTTCATCGGTTTTGCGAATGTAATCATGCCGCTGCAAATCGGCGCGGCAGATGTTGCATTCCCGCGAATGAACATGCTCTCCTACTGGCTTTATTTCTTCGGATCATTGATGGCAGTTGCTGGGTTCCTTACACCAGGTGGCGCTGCCTCATTTGGTTGGACCGCATACGCTCCACTGGCTAACTCGACTTACTCACCAGGAATTGGTGGTGACCTTTGGGTGGTAGGTCTAGCTATCTCAGGGCTTGGAACAATCCTTGGCGGCGTTAATTTCATTACGACAATCTTCACAATGCGCGCACCTGGTATGACGATGTTCCGTATGTCTATCTTCTCTTGGAATACGCTCTTGACTTCAATTCTTATTCTGCTCGCCTTCCCACCACTAGCAGCAGCCCTATTAGGGCTCGAGTCAGACCGTCTATTTGGCTCGCACATCTTTGATCCAGCAAATGGCGGTGCGATGCTGTGGCAACACCTCTTCTGGTTCTTCGGCCACCCTGAGGTTTACATTCTTGCCTTGCCATTCTTCGGAATCGTTACTGAAATCCTTCCAGTCTTTAGTCGCAAGCCAATATTTGGTTACAAGGGATTGATTGCTGCAACTATCGCAATTGCTGCGCTATCAGTTGCGGTCTGGGCACACCACATGTTTGCAACAGGACAAGTGCTACTCCCATTCTTCTCCTTTATGACCTTCTTGATTGGCGTACCGACTGGCGTTAAGTTCTTCAACTGGATCGGAACGATGTGGCGCGGTCATGTTTCCTTCGAATCACCGATGCTCTTTGTTATGGGATTCCTGATTACATTCCTCTTTGGTGGAATTACCGGAATCATTCTCGCTTCACCACCGTTAGATTTCGCCGTCTCTGCTTCTTATTTTGTAGTAGCGCACTTCCACTATGTGCTCTTCGGCACTGTGGTCTTCGCGATGTTCGCCGGCTTCTATTTCTGGTGGCCAAAATTTACTGGCCGCATGCTCAACGAACGCCTAGCAAAGGTTCATTTCTGGACTCTCTTTTTCGGATTCCATATGACATTCCTTATCCAGCACTGGCTCGGTATTAAGGGCTTCCCTCGTCGCTACGCAGACTATCTGGCAACAGATGGATTCACTGAGATGAATATGTTCTCCACAGTGGGATCTGCCCTCCTTGCGCTCTCCATGATTCCTTTCTTCGTAAATGTCTGGATTACCCGTAAGAGCCCATTGGTCGAAACTGATGATCCATGGGGTTATGGCTCATCCCTCGAGTGGGCAACAAGTTGTCCGCCACCGCGTCATAACTTTCTTTCGATGCCACGCATTCGCTCCGAGCGTCCAGCATTTGATCTCCACCACCCTCATATCAAGACTGAAGGTCATTAACAATGAAAGCTAACTGGCAACTCTTCTCAGGTTTATCAGTTTTCTACGTTTTAATGGCAGTTGTTTATTACTACGTAGGTGGCGAAGCGGTAGGAATCACTGGAATGATTCTCGCTGCCTGTCTGGCAGGCATGGTCGGCTTTTATATCTGGTTTACGCAGAAAAGAATTGGTTTTGATATTCCGTCAGATGACCTTAATGCTGAAATCGCGGATGATGCAGGTGAGCTTGGTTTCTACAGCCCGCATTCTTGGTGGCCACTACCGGTTGCATTCTGCGCTACCGGTTTAGGATTTGGGTTGATAGTTGGCTGGTGGCTCGTAGTGATATTTCTCGGCGCACTTATTTTCAGTATCATCGGGTTTGTTACCGAGTATGAGAAGCCATTACCTACTACCTCGTCCCATCACTAACCAGAGCTAAGTTTGTAATATCTTGTCCACGAAGGCTTTGGCCAGCTGGGCGCCATGGATCTTCACAGTTATCTGGAGTTCAGGGTTTGTCGTTGCCAAATATGCTTTTCCACACTCAGATGTAATTTTCTTTCTCAGCATCCGGTTGATAATTGCCGCAATCCTTTTAGGGACCGTTGCACAATTGATGGGTCACTCTCTTCGACTTTCTAAGCGCGAAGTTCTCGTCTCTGCTCTTGTCGGTATCTCACTCCATGCGATTTACCTAGGGGGAGTGTGGGAAGCAATTTCACTCGGTGCACCTGCTGGAATTTCTGCGGTAATTACTAGCCTGCAACCGGTCCTTGTCTCGATCTTTGCAATCTACTTACTGGGCGAGAAGATCAGCGTTACTGCCCGCTTCGGCTTGATTTTGGGCTTGGTAGGTGTGTTTGTTGTACTTGAGCCATCATTCGAAGAGTCAGGCGCTATGACTGCTGTGAGTTTAGCGTTACTGATATTCGCCCTGTCGGGAAGTACTTTCTCAACGCTATCGCAGCGCAAATTCGGCTTTAATGTTCCGCTTCTTGTGGGAACCACTTATCAATTTTTGATAGCTGGAGTGCTACTTGGATTAATCTCACTGATAAGTGGACGCACCCACATGGAATGGAATCTGCAATCTTCGCTCGCGATGCTATGGGCTGTTCTTGTAACCTCTATCGCTGCCGTTCTTCTCTTGCTCTGGATGTTAACTCAAGGGAGTGCGGCGAAGGTTTCAAGTTTGCTCTACCTCGTGCCACCAATGACTGCAGTTCAGTCCTTAATCCTCTTTGGAGAGAAGCTAAACGCCCAGACCATCACAGGAATAGCTATGACAGCACTAGGCGTTGCTTTGGTACAGAAGAGTTAGCCTTAGTGGTGGCCTTCGAGCTCTTTGCGCTCACTCTCAGTCGCTTTAGGAATAGCAACTGCAACTGCGCGTGAGATGCGATTGCGGATCTTATTCTTAAGAGCCTGAGGGCGCTTAACTCCCGCGCTATCGAATTCGGGAAGCTCCAATGGTGCTAGTTGCTCATGTGAAGTGAGTAGCCAGGCTTTCTCAGGGCTAATTGGCTCGTGAACTTCAACGAATTCGCCATGTGGTAGACGTACTAATCGTCCAGTTTCGCGACCATGAAGCACAAGCTCCCGATCTGCGCGCTGTAGCGAGAGACAGATGCGCTTTGTGATGACAAAAGCTATTGGAGGTAGAACGATGATAGCAA
>WLPB01000034.1 GCA_009698975.1 Actinomycetota bacterium
CTCTTCGTAGTCCTTGATCGATTTGTAAAGTTCAGTCGTTTGGGACGAGCAATTCGTGCCGTCTCCATGAATGAGGATGCTTCAAAGCTCATGGGCATCGACCTCAATAAGGTTATCTCAGCAACCTTCCTCATTGGCGGTCTTATGTCAGGTGCTGCTTCCTTTTTCTATGTTCTCACATATGAAAATACAAAGTTTAATGTGGGCTTCACTCTCGGTCTCGCCGCCTTTACGGCAGCCGTGATCGGTGGAATTGGAAATATAAGAGGCGCCTTCTTCGGTGGATTATCACTTGGACTCGTTGAGGTGTATGCCTCAGCGGTTCTTGGAACTCAATGGAAATCAGTAACTGTCTTCGTCATTCTAGTTCTCGTCTTGGTTCTTAAACCGAGCGGAATTTTTGGTGAAGCCGTCCAGCAAACGAGGGCATAAGATGATAAATCTCAAGGAATCATTTAAAGAGAGCAATTTCCGCGACATTGGTGCGCACATCTGGGAACATGCGTCGGCCACAGAACGTAAAATTATGGCTACCTCATTTATTCTGCTGGCAGCAATCCTGCCATTTATGGGCTTCGGTATCCTGGATACGCCCGTCAGTGATTACGGCGCGGTGCTTGTCTATCCAGTGGGAATGTTTATTCTCATGGCCCTGGGTTTGAATATCGTCGTAGGAAAGTCTGGCCTTCTAGATCTCGGCTATGTTGCATTCTTTGCAATTGGCGCCTACACGATGGCAATTCTTGGAACCCGGACATCTTTGAATACATGGGAGATCATGCCTATCGGTATCGCGCTTGCGATGTTGGCCGGACTTATCCTCGGATTACCAGCCCTTCGCTTGCGTGGTGATTACCTTGCAATTGTGACTTTAGGATTCGGTGAGATTGTTCGAATATCTGCTCTCAATACACGAGAGATCGGCGGTCCGAACGGAATTGCAAATATTCCAGTACCGCCATCAATCGGACCAATAAAATTCAGTCTCAATGATCAGAAGGCCTTTTACTGGGTAGTCCTGATGATGATTTTGCTGACTATTTGGATGATTCGCCGCCTCTCTATACGTCGCGCTGGTCGCGCTTGGGAGGCTATTCGCCAGGATGAAGATGTTGCAGAGCTCATGGGAGTGCACACTCTCAAATATAAGCTTTGGTCCTTCTCGCTCGGTGCAGCCATTGGTGGCGCAGCTGGTGTTCTCTACGGTTCAAAGACTCTCTTTATCGCACCTGAAATGTTCACTCTTAACGTCTCAATCCTCATCCTTGCCTGCGTAGTTTTCGGTGGAATGGGAAATATCTGGGGCGTAATGGTGGGAGCTGCAATTCTTGCCTACCTTCCAGAGCGAATTCGATTTATCTCAGATGCACGACTTCTCGTATTTGGTCTAGCCCTTGTTATCACGATGAACTTCCGTCCAGATGGAATTCTCCCTCGCAAGAAGCGTGAAAAAGTACTAGTGAAGAAGGAGAGCAAATAATGTCAAAAGTCCTTCTCGAACTTAAAGATGTCACGATTAAATTTGGTGGCGTGACAGCTCTTAACAACGTAAATCTCTCCATACATGAGGGGGAAATTCTTGCTTTGATCGGACCGAACGGCGCTGGAAAGACCACGGTCTTCAACGTTGTCACTGGCGTCTATCAGATTACCTCTGGAGAAATTCTCTTCGAAGGAAAATCCCTACGAAAGATTAAGCGCTATAAAATCACGAAGCTTGGCATTGCGCGCACCTTCCAGAACATTCGACTCTTTGGCGATATGACCGCCCTAGAAAATGTGATTACCGCAACGGATGTTCATAAGAAGTCAGGTCTTCTGGGCGGACTTTTTGGCCTGCCTCGGGCACGTCGTGAGGAGAAAGCTGGTCGTCAGAAGGCTCATGAGATTCTTGAATTTATCGGAATAGATGAGTACTCAGATCGTCTTGCGCGAAATCTTCCATATGGAGTTCAGCGACGCTTAGAGATTGCTCGTGCAATGGGAACCGACTCTCGTTTGATCTTGCTCGATGAGCCTGCTGCTGGATTTAATCCTGCAGAGAAGGTTGAGCTTGCTAGGACTATTAAAAAGATTCGCGATGCTGGCTATACCGTTCTACTTATTGAGCATGATATGTCCCTCATCATGGGAATTTCAGATCGTGTTGCAGTTCTTGACTTTGGGCAAAAGATTGCAGATGCAATCCCATCTGTCATTCAAAACGATCCTCGTGTCATCGAGGCTTATCTAGGAGTACCTGCCGATGCGTCTTGAAATAAAGGATCTTCACGTTCACTACGGCAAAATCGAAGCAATAAAAGGAATTTCTGTCGTTGTAAATGAAGGTGAAATTGTCACACTCATCGGAGCCAATGGAGCAGGTAAGACAACAATGCTCAAGACGATATCAGGGTTACGTCCGGCATCGAGTGGCTCAATTCTTTTTAACGGCGAAGATATAACTAAAGTCCCTGCACATAAGCGGGTAGATCTTGGTCTTTCTCACGCGCCAGAAGGACGTGGAATTTTCCCCGGAATGACCGTTTTGGAGAACCTAGAAATGGGAAAGTATCATCGCAAAAATCGTAAGGCTGAGATGAAAGAAGATCTTGATCATGTCTTCACACTCTTTCCACGATTGAGCGAGAGAATTTCACAGGCAGGTGGCACGCTCTCTGGCGGAGAGCAGCAGATGCTCTCTATTGGCCGTGCGCTCATGGCACGCCCAAAGGTCTTGCTCCTTGATGAACCATCGATGGGTCTTGCGCCTCAGATGATTGCAAATATCTTTCGCATCATTACTGAAATTAATAAGCAAGGTGTAACAATTCTCCTCGTTGAACAAAATGCACAACAAGCGCTTCAGCGAGCTGACCGTGCTTATATTTTGGAGACCGGAAGCGTAGTGAAAGAAGCGAAAGCTTCAGATCTACTCAATGATCCTGCTGTACGTGAGGCTTACCTCGGTACAGGTGCAGATAAGGGCCATCACTAAAATATTAATGAGCTAACTTTTTCTGGGTTAGCGTTGGGCAAGAATTAAGCAGGTGATTCGCGCAGTACAGGTTAGTTGGCCTTCTTCATTGGTTATCTCGATCTGATAGCTGCAGAGGGTTTTACCGAGGCTAATCGCTGTTGCTACACCTGTGACAAATCCCTTTGTTGCTGATTTATGGTGGGTCGCATTGATATCGACACCAACGGTTACACGGTCAGGTCCTGCATGAAGCGCTGTTCCGATAGAACCTAATGACTCAGCAAGTACGACATTGGCGCCGCCGTGGAGAAGACCAAAGGGTTGAGTATTTCCTTCAACGGGCATGCGGGCTACTAAACGAGTTGGTGAGGCTTCGAGCAGTTCAATCCCCATCTTTTGATCAAGGAGTCCAGCGCCACGTTCACGGAGAATTGCGAGGTAATCAGGTTGCGTCATAGTTCGAAATCTTAACTTGTTACATAGGATGTGCGCCATGAGCAGCGCCAAGAAACTCTTACTAATTGATGGTCATTCAATGGCCTATCGCGCTTTCTATGCTCTTCCTACTGAGAATTTTACGACTGCTATGGGTCAGCACACCAATGCAATCTATGGCTTCGCAACGATGGTCATCTCGTTGATGAAGGAGGAGAAACCAACTCATGTGGCGGTCGCCTTTGACGTTTCTCGCAAGACTTTTCGCTCCGAAATCTTCCCAGAATATAAAGCCAATCGCGCTTCAACTCCCGATGAGTTTAGATCGCAAATGTCATATCTGCATGAACTCATCGATGCTTGCGGAATCCAACACTTTCAGCTTGAGGGTTATGAGGCCGACGACCTTATTGCGACTGTCAGCAAGAAGGCCGAGTCTGAGGGCTTCGAAATCCTCATCTGTACCGGAGATCGCGATAGTTTCCAATTAGTTAATCCGAAGACAACCGTTCTCTACCCAAAACGTGGCGTGAGCGAGATGGCGCGCATGACGCCTGATGCGGTATTCGAAAAGTATGGAATGACTCCAGCGCAGTATCCAGATTTTGCAGCTCTTCGTGGGGATCCAAGCGATAACTTGCCTTCGATTCCAGGAGTGGGTGAGAAAACCGCTGCTAAGTGGGTTGTTGAGTATGGCTCGCTCAAAGAGCTACTGTCGGAGGTAGATAAAGTCGGCGGCAAAGTTGGCCAATCCCTTCGTGACAATATCGATAATGTCATTCGTAACCGTGAGCTCACTCAACTGGTGCACGATGCGCCTTTCTTATTCGACCTGGCTGCAATGGAATTTAAAGGGGTCGATCTCGACAAGCTAGATCCATTACTGACAACGCTAGAGTTCAAGACTCTCAAAGAGAGATTCAAAGCAATTGCACAAACGTCTAGTGCAGCTCCAAAAACGGAGAGAAGCAATAAGAGCGATTTGCAAGGCGATCTCTTTGGCGTAGCTGTTTCGTCAAATGTTGTTTCCTCAGAGACAGCATCGAAGAAAATCGCGTCACACAATGCTGAGATCGCAATCGCATTCGAACTTGATGGAAATTCTGTTGCCGAGAAGTTATTGCGTTACGCCGTGGCACTTTCAGCTACTGAAGTTTTCCTCGTTGAGGACGGAGCGATGGGGGATTGGGCTACTGATTCGAGCATTCCTAAGATTGTCTATGACGGAAAATCGCTAGCTCGTATAAATGGTTTAAAAGGGATCACTTTTGATATCGATCTCGCCGCATATCTTGTTAATCCAGGAGTACGAGCATCGTCATTGGCTGATGTTGCGGAAAAGTGGGGAGCGACACTTGACACCTCGTCCCCTGAAAATCTCTTGGCATCGAGCGCTGCGTCGCTTTTCTTGGCGAGAAAGAATCTTGAGAGCGACCTCGCCGAACGCGGGTTAGAAGGTCTATTCACAAAACTAGAACTTCCAGTCGCAGAGCTTCTTGCACTGATGGAAAATCGCGGCGTTGCTGTCGACCTTAAAGAGCTCAAACGCCTCTTAGACCTCTTCGAGAAGGAAGTGGCGGAAGAGACGGCGAAAGCTCACAAGTCAGTGGGTCATGAATTCAACGCGGGTTCTCCGAAGCAATTACAAGTTGTCCTCTTTGAAGAATTAGGTCTACCAAAGACAAAGAAAATTAAGACGGGATTCACGACAGATGCCGACGCGCTCAATTGGCTTTTTGAAAAGACTCAGCATCCTGTACTTGCCTCACTGCTGCGAATCCGGGAGGTTAAGAAACTCGCTACAACTATTGATGGCCTCATCGCAGAAATAGCTAGCGATGGTCGAATACATACTCATTTCGCACAGACTGTTGCCGCCACCGGTCGTCTTTCTTCGGTAGGCCCTAATCTGCAGAACATTCCAGTTCGAACTGAGGATGGACGAAAAATTCGCGCAGCATTCGTCTCGGGCAAGGGTTACGACGCATTACTAACAGCGGACTACAGCCAGATAGAAATGCGCATCATGGCGCACCTTTCTCACGACGCTAATCTCATCAAAGCATTTGAATCCGGAGAAGATCTCCATGCATCAATTGCCGGTGAAGTTTTCGGAGTTAAGCCTGCAGAAGTTGATCCTGAGATGCGTAGACAGATCAAGGCAATGTCATATGGACTTGCCTACGGACTGAGCTCATATGGACTAGCAATGCAGCTTGATCTCACACCGCCTGCCGCAAAGGAATTGATGGATAGGTATTTCCAGCGCTTTGGCGGAATTCGCGATTACCTTAAGACGGTCGTAGATGAAGCACGAAAAGTTGGTTATACAGAGACGGTTATGGGTAGGCGCCGTTACTTACCTGATCTGATGAGTGATAATCGTCAGCGTCGAGAAGTTGCAGAACGCATGGCGCTCAATGCTCCTATCCAAGGATCAGCAGCGGATATCATCAAATTGGCAATGCTCAATGTTCAGAAAGCGCTAGTTGAGGGCGGATTTAAATCCCGATTATTGCTTCAAGTCCATGACGAGTTAATTCTTGAAATTATATCCTCGGAAGAAGTGGCAGTGTCGGACCTTGTTCGTCGCGAGATGGGCAATGCATTTCCACTCAAGGCGCCACTCAATGTCGGCATTGGCGTAGGCAAAAATTGGAATATTGCTGCTCACTGATTTGTTGGTGCGTTATCTTTCATTGCGGCTAGATCTTCTTCATCTGTCGGTAATTTATTTGCCGCACTCAGACGCCCGCTACCAAGGTTGAGAACTAATAATCCAAAAGCAATACAGACTGTCGTAATCGATAGAGCTATCTGAGGCGAGAATTCTTCTGAGATCCACCCACCGAGAGCTGCACCGAGCGATAAGAACAATCCTTCAATGGACCAGAGCCATCCCATCGCACCTGTCGGAGAACCTTGTGGGCGAACTGCCTCCATGACTTCCCAATAGAAAACCTGAAGTGCTCCTCCGACTAAACCTAAGAACGCCCCACCGATGACCATCGACCATCCTGGATATGTAATTGCTAATGGGAGTGAGACTAGAAACCAAGCAATATAGGTTTTCCGTAACGCCCCTAGCGGTGTCGTGGATTTTGAAACCAATCCGGCCAATAGTCCACCGACAATATTTGCGAGACCGAGTGCAGTAAATACCCATGCAGTACGGTGCGGAACTTCTTCAATCGTTGCAAAGGCAGGAACAGCAACATCGAAGATGCCCCACCCGAAACCAATGAAGCATCCTTCTACAACAAGAATTTGAAGTGGCTTGTGTCGCCATAACGCGACCTTTATCTCTGGTTTCTTTTCGGGGATCCAGTTGCGAGCAATCTTTGTCATCGCGAGAGAGCCACCACCGAGAGCCATTGCTGCTGCTACGGCGATGAGCGCGCTATCAGGGCGTGTAGAGAGTGCAAGGCCTGTAACAAAGATCGGCCCGAGAACACCAGCTGCACTCATCACAGCAGTATCTACAGCGTAGGCAGTTCTGAGCCAATCATCTGATACTGCGTCACGCCATAAAGGTCTTACCGATAAATTAATGGGAGGCGCTGTAAGGCCGAGAATAAAGGCCAAAATAAGTAAGAGTGATTTATCAGAAGCGCTATTGAGAACTAAAAGCATGGTGACATAGCCAGGAACTTGGATGCGCAGCGGCCACTTCATTCCAAATCTATCAATTACCATTCCGCGAATTCCAGCGGTCGCAGCTCCAGCTAAACCGTTGATTCCTACGGCAAGGCCGGCGATTGCAATCGAGTTCAACTCTTGTTCAACTTTAAAGAAAATTCCGAGCCCGACCATTCCGTATGCAACGCGCGCTGGGAAAGCACTCAGAACGAGAACCCAGACATTAGGGAATTGGAATAGCTCTTTATAGCGCTTCATTAAGCCGAGATTCTACGCTCACATGAGGGGGAGTAAGAAGCGGATTTGCCCCAACATGAGCGTGCACCGTAATATCTGCCCACAACTTCATATCCCAGTCCCTACTACTTTCTATCCCTACGGAGCACCTTGACTACTCAAATCGCAATTAACGATATTGGATCAGCAGAAGATTTTCTTGCCGCAATCGAAGGCACAATCAGAAATTTCTCAGACGGCGACCTAGTAATTGGTACAGTCGTTCAAATCGACCGTGAAGAAGTTCTTCTCGATGTCGGTTACAAGACAGAGGGTGTAATCCCTTCCCGTGAGCTCTCAATCCGCCACGATGCAGATCCAAATGACATTGTTAAAGTCGGCGATAAAGTCGAAGCCCTCGTTCTTCAAAAGGAAGATAAAGAAGGTCGCCTCATCCTCTCTAAGAAGCGTGCTCAGTACGAGCGTGCCTGGGGCGAGATTGAAGGCAAGAAAGAGCGCGACGAAGTTGTTGTGGGAACAGTTATTGAAGTTGTTAAGGGTGGCCTCATTGTCGATATCGGACTTCGTGGCTTCCTTCCAGCATCACTTGTTGAAATGCGTCGCGTTCGTGACCTCACGCCATACATTGGCAAGCAGGTTGAAGCACGCATTATCGAACTTGATAAGAACCGTAACAATGTAGTTCTTTCACGCCGTGCATTCCTCGAGCAGACTCAATCACAGTCACGCACAGAATTTCTTAACCAGCTTCAAAAGGGCCAAGTTCGCTCAGGTGTTATATCATCAATCGTTAACTTCGGTGCATTCGTTGACCTTGGTGGCGTAGATGGGCTTGTACACGTTTCAGAGCTCTCATGGAAGCATATTGATCACCCAGCAGAGGTTGTAGAAGTTGGCGATGAAGTAACCGTTGAGGTTCTTGAAGTTGATTTCGAGCGCGAGCGTGTCTCACTCTCACTTAAGGCGACACAAGAAGATCCATGGCAGGCATTTGCTCGCACCCACACAATCCATCAGGTTGTCCCAGGTGTAGTAACAAAGCTTGTTCCATTCGGTGCATTCATCCGTGTTCACGAAGGAATTGAAGGACTTGTTCATATCTCAGAGCTCGCAGAGCGCCATGTTGAGATTCCAGAGCAGGTTGTTGCAGTTGATGATGAACTCTTC
>WLPB01000035.1 GCA_009698975.1 Actinomycetota bacterium
AGTCCATATCGGGATGCATTTGCGAGTGAGATTGCGGTAGCCATATCTGGCACTCGGTTGATAACTAAGGTGGGACCGAAAGTCTCTTCAGTCACCGCCGTTGAGTTCTCTGGAACATCAAGCAAAATCACTGGCTGAACAAATGGAGCTCGCACAGATTTTGCGTTTCCTAGCGCAGGTATTCCGCCTTTGCGGATTGCATCCTTGATATGGGATTCAATTACCTTGAGCTGAGATGGCATTGTTGCCGGTCCATAATGAGCGCTATCGGGATCTCCGCCGTGAATCGTACTTGCGAGAGCCACCGCCTTTTCAATAAAGATATCTGCAATATTCTCATCCACATAAACACGTTCAGCCGCGATACACGTTTGACCAGCGTTCGACATGGCAGACCAGATAGTTGCATCGACTGCGGCAGCAATATCTGCATCTCGAGCAACAATGACAGGGTCTTTGCCGCCACATTCGGCAATCATCGGTGTGAGCGTCTCTGCACAGAGTGCAGCAACCTTCTTAGCTGTGGCAGTTGAACCGGTAAAGGCGATCTTATTTACTCCACTTTTGCAGAGCGCAGCTCCAGTCTCACCTGATCCGGTAATAAGTTGGAATACCTCTGCATCACCACTTACTCGAGCAAATATTTCGACGAGCGCACCACCGACTGCTGGCGTGTATTCACTTGGTTTAAAGACAACAGTATTCCCAGCAGCGAGTGCATAGGCGATTGATCCGATAGGCGTGAAGACGGGATAGTTCCATGGACCAATTACTCCCACAACTCCAAGAGGGGAGCGCTCTACTGTTGCAGCCATATTTGCCATCAGTGCACCTGGTACACGGTGAGCGGTGCGTAATACTTTCTCTGCGTTACGCGCAGCCCAAGCGATGTGGTGGGCTGCCAGTGCAATCTCTAACTTTGCATCGCTATGTGGCTTGCCGGTTTCAATCGTCACTAGATCTGCGAGCCAATCAATCTCTTTAAGAATTGTTTTACTGAACCGCAAAAGAACTTTTCGGCGACCATGAAAACCTAGCTCAACCCAGCGAGGGGCGGCTGCATATGCTCCTGTGACAATTGTTCTAACTTCACCTTGGCCCATAGCTTTAAATGTGGCGATCTTCTCGCCTGTAAGCGGACTATAGGTATTAAAGGTATTCGCCATAGAGCAAGAGTAGACTGCGCTACATGTCGAATCCAGCTGCACTCGAGCCAATTCGCCCCAGTACCGTCCTTCCTTCAGTACGAACACCATTCACACTCCACACTTCAGATGGGCAGAGCCTTATAGGAGAAGTAAGCGCACCAATAGGCGAAGTTTCTGCGACCTTGCTCATGCTCCATCCCAATCCGACTGGCGGAGGGATGATGGATAGCCATATCTATAAGAAAGCGGCGAACCGACTTCCTGATATGGCTGGAATTCGAATCGTTCGTTTCAATACTCGTGGCACAACAAGTGAAGCCGGAACCAGCAGCGGTACTTATGATGATGGTCGCGCTGAGAAATTCGATGTTGAAGCTGCGATTAATTATTGTTTTGCTGAGTTAAAGGTAGAAGAGCTTTGGATTGTGGGTTGGTCATTCGGAACCGAACTTGCACTGTGCCATGCTCGAGATAAACGTATTAAGGGTTTGATTCTTCTCAGTCCACCGCTCATGAAAGTGGATCCCAGCGATCTTCAATTCTGGGCAGAGGATGGAAGGCCGATTACTGCGCTCATTCCCGAACATGATGATTATCTCAAGCCAACTGAAGCACGTCAGCGCTTTGCAACTATCCCACAGATTGAAATCATCGCAGTTGATGGCGCGAAACATCTATGGGTTGGAGAGCCCTATGTTCACCGGGTATTGAGTGAGATCACTCGGATAGTGGCACCTTCACGCCTGCCGTTACCTACAGAAATTTAACTCTGTTCAGCTCGGGGATAGACAACTTCTTCGAGGATTAAGACAATTGAAGCTGCGATAGGTACAGCTAAGAGTCCACCTACTAAGCCGAGCAGAGATGTTCCAATGAGCGCTGCAATAATCGTTACTGCACCTGGTAGCGCTAAAGTCCTCTTCATAATCTTCGGTGTGAGGATGTAGTTTTCAACCTGCACGTAGATGACATATCCGAAGAAGCCGATGAGGCCGATAGTCACTGACTGCGTTGCAGCGATGATTGTAAATACAGAACACCCTAAGAAGTGGCCTACGAGTGGAATAAGTCCACAGATAAAGATAATGATTCCAATTGCCACCGGCGAAGGGAGTCCCCATACTAGTGCCAAGAAAGTCATAAAGAGAGCGGCGAGGAAAGAGACCAAGATTTGACTTCCCACAAATGCTCCAACGCGAGAAATTATTGCATCGGTCAGAAGCGAAACTCTTGGACGTCGTGATGCCGGCACCAATCGAAGCCCAATCTTGATTGCTTCAGGGAGTGAGACGATGAAGTAGAGAGTCAAGACGAGAATTGTGAGTGCGGTAAAAGTTCCAGATAGAACAGTCTTTCCTACTCCGATAACACCACCAAAAGCATTTATTAGAAGTGAGCCATCAGCGGAAACGCTCGAGATTTTGCGTTGAATGGCATCGATAAATGCATATTGATCATTGAGAGAGGCGATTGTTGGATTAGTTTTAAGATCCTGCAGAAGCGATGGCGCAATATTGATCAGATGTGCAGTCTGTGTCACTAGTGGTGGGACTACCAGGGCAAGGAATAAGCCGACAAAAACTAAGACAGTGATAAAGATGATCGCAACTGCGGTTCCGCGAGAAGTGCCGCGTCGTCGAATTGCCTCGACAGCTGGATTGAGGCCAGTTGCAAGGAAGAGTGAAATCAAAATGATGACAAAGACTTGGCTTGCACTTGCTAGCGCTCGAAGGAGGACAAATGCAGAGAGCGCGCCCATTGTTGCGACGAAACCAAAGTAGAAGGGGTGGGCTTTATCGATCGGGAGACCAGCATCACCATATCCAGCTGGAATTGCAGGGGATTTGGTCTTGCCCTTTTTAGCCTTGACTGGTGAGCGTGTGCTACTTCTCTCTATAAATGCCATGGTTCATTGTAAGGTGCGAGAGAATAGGAATATGGCACTTCGGATAACTGGCATCGGCGAGGAAATCGCTGCAGTTGCTGGCCTGCCCTGGCAGAAGAGCCTAGAGCTCTGGCCCGAGGATCCACTCCTTGCAGAAAAGCGCGGTATCTCCCGCCACATTGTTCGCCTTGTTCAATCCACTGATGATCCGGACTCTGAGGTGTATGCGGTCAAGGAGACAGTCTCAGAGTTCGCAAACCGTGAATACAAAATTCTTCGCCAACTCAAGCAGCTTGATGCGCCGAGCGTTCAATCCATCGCAGTCATTGAAGGACGAACCGATGGTGAAGGGGAGGAACTTCCATGTGCACTTGTCACGCGCTTCTTGCCCTATTCATTGCCTTATCGCGTATTGCTTAGCGGCAAAGATGTTACAGCCGAAGATGTTACTTTGATGGCAAATGCTTTGGCACTTCTCCTAGTTCAGATGCATTTGCTTGGATTTTGGTGGGGAGATTGCTCACTCTCTAATACTCTATTTAGACGCGATGCAGAGGGCTATGCCGCATACCTCGTCGATGCCGAGACCGGCGAATTTCAGATAGCGCTTAGTGATGGCCAGCGCGAACATGATTTAGAGATTGCTCATTTCAATGTTGCGGCAGAGCTCGAAGACCTCGCACTCTCCGGAGTTCTCTATCCCGGAATGGATCCGATTCGAGCAAGTAGCGCCCTCATCAAGCGTTATCACCGCCTCTGGTCGGCACTTAAGATGCGGCAAGTTCTCGACCCCAACGATCGCCATGCGGTCGAACGTGCGATGCGCCAGCTTCACGACCTTGGCTTTGCCGTTGAAGAGGTCTCGGTACAGATGGATGAGAGCGATCAGAAGTCAGGCAAGCTCTACTTCCAACCTAAATTAGTTGCCGCTGGTTATCATAAAAATAGACTCCGCGAACTTATGGGTCTAGATACCGAAGAGCTGCAAGCCAAGAGATTGCTCGCTTCTTTCGATAGATACCGTGGCCGCGAAAAATCACCTAAGCCACCCCTGCATGACTCTGCTAGACGTTGGCTGGAAGAAGTTTTTAATCCAACAGTTGCGCTGATTCCGATGGAGCTCACCGGTCGCATCGAAGTGGCGCAGTTCTTCCACGAAACCCTAGAGCACCGTTGGTATCTCAGTGAAAAAGCTGGCCACGATGTAGGTTTAGAATTTGCTGCTCGATCATACGTTGAACAAATTCTTCCATCCAGACGTGACTCGGGTGTAGATATTGAAAGTGCGGTAAGCAAGTAATGACACTCCCTCGCAATTTTGGGCAAGCCTATGATTTGAGCGGCTTAGGTAAGCCGCCGGCAGATGTATCAACGCCGATGCCGGGCCGTGCTGTGACCGCCCAGAATCTGACTACCGAGTTTCTTCCACTCTCTGCAACAACACCGGTTGTTGTTCTCTGCTGGTCAGCAAAATCGGCCGAATCAGTCGAGATGCTGCGTACTCTCGGAAAGTTAGAAGCTGAAGATAACGAAGGCTGGGTACTCGCCCATGTTGATATCGATAGCGAACCACAGGTTGCGCAAGCGCTACAAACTCGGACGATTCCTTATGGATTGGTTTTTATTGCAGAGCAACCGATTCCCTTTGTAGAACAAGCCCTCAATAAAACTCAATTGCGGGAAGTTCTCAACAAAATTATGACTCTCGCCGCGCAACAAGGTGTAGGCAGCGCTCCGGTCGAGAAGTCAGAGCCAGAAGAAGATCAAGCTCTCGAAGCGATTGACCGTGGAGATTTTCCTGCTGCAGAAGTTGCATATAAAGCGCTATTGGCGCGCAAGCCATCTGATCCGTACGCCAAAATTGGCTTAGCTCAGGTGCAACTCTTGATACGGACAGAACATCTTGACGGTCAAAGGATTATGAGTGAGGCAGCTAGCGCCCCAGAAAATCTTGAGTTACAGATGCAATGTGCAGATCTTGAAATCATGGCAGGCCACCTGGAGCCTGGATTTAAGCGCTTATTAGCTCTGATTTCAGTTACTTCAGATGATGAACAGAAGAGAGCGAAAGAGCGATTAATCGAGCTCTTCGCTCTCGTTGACCCGGCAGACCCTCGCGTCATTAAGGCTCGTGCGGCCCTTGCGAGTGCACTTTTTTAGATGAATAGTTCTCACGAGATTTCGCATAAAGTAGAGAAGAGAGAGCTACACGCCCTCTTCTTCCTCTTCGGCTTCGGCATCATGGCGTGGGTGCCACGTTTTCCCGAGTTAAAAGAGAATCTCAACCTTACAGCTGGAGCATTTGGTGCGATTCTTACAACAGGATCTATCGGCGCATTCTTAGGGCTATTAACTGCGGGAAGTATTGTTCATAAAATCGGCGTCCATAAAGTTGGAATCGCTTCGACCCTCATACTCTTTGGATCTTTTGCTGCAATCGTACATATCCGCACTCCGCTCTACTTCATCTTTGTGCATATTGCTATTGGTTATGGAATCACTGCAATGCACGTTGCCTTTAATACCCAAGGATTTCATGTGCAAGAGAGATCTGGCGAAATAGTTGTAACTAGTACTGCGGGATATTGGAGTGCGGGGGCGCTAGCCACAGCTGTGCTTTCGGGCTTTATGGTCAAGCGAGTCGGGCTAGCTCTGCATATAGGTGTCGTCTCCCTTGCATGTGCCATCGCGCTAGTAGTAGTGCTCAACCATTTACGTCCTGTATTAGTACAGCCCAATGAACACCCTGAAAATGAATACAGAATGAGGGATGTTTTTAAATCGTTTCATATCGATTGGCCACTGAGTCTTCCTTTGGCGGGCGCTATCTACTTAGAGTTTGCTATTGGGGACTGGGGAACGCTCTTTACAAAAGAACGACTTGATATTGATTCAGGCCTGAGTGCGATTCCGTATATTATCTTTACGCTCTTTATGATTTTTGGCCGATTAACTGTTCAGAAGATTCTGCATCGCTTTCACATCAGTCAAGTGGCACGTTTCTCTCTTCTCCTAGCGGGGCTCTCTTTCATCGTCTTAATCTCGATAGCAACCCACTTGCCACCGAGTGCAAAGTGGTTCTCTTACGCTCTCTTTCTTCTCGCCTTTGCGACAGCTGGCTTAGGAAGCGCGATTCTAGGTCCTAGTTATACAAGCGCTGCTAATCGTCGCTCACCACATCCAAGCGCTGTAGTCGTAGGTCAATTAGGTGTCGTTAATAATTTACTGACAACTTCACTGAAGTGGATTGTTGCTGGAGTTGTAGCCGCCACAGGTTCGATTGCACTAGCGTTGATGATTCCTGCCGCGTTGATGATTGCAGCGAGTTTCTTTACAGATGTCTTAAAGGATTAAGCGCGTTCAAACCAGATAGTTGCCAGTGGAGGAACTTTCAAAGTGATGTACAAGTCGGTATCTACATCAACTGCAAAGGAGTCGTTAGATACTCCACTACCGCCATATTTGAGATCATCGGTATTAATGGTCTCTCGCCATACGCCGGCAGTTGGCATTCGCAGTGAGTAATACTCTTGTGGCACAGGAGAAAAGTTGGTGATGCAGACCAATGGATAACCGGCATCAGACCATCGGGTAAATGCAAGAATGTTATTAGCGCCATCGTTTCCGACAATCCATTGGAAACCTTCAGGGCTATTGTCTTGCTCCCAGAGCGCCGGATGTCGCTTGTAGTTAAGGTTTATCTCAGAGAGAGCCGCTTGAACTCCGGTATGTTCTGCGTAATCACGAAGGTGCCATTGCAGACCTGCTTCTTCACTCCACTCATCATTTTGCGCAAACTCTTGCCCCATAAAGAGCAACTTCTTTCCTGGGTGGGCCCACATAAATCCGTAGAGCGCGCGCAAGGTAGCAAGCTTCTGCCAGCGATCACCAGGGAATTTATTAACAAGGGAACCTTTTCCATGGACCACTTCATCATGGGAGAGTGGAAGCATGAAGTTTTCAGACCAGGCGTAGAGAATAGAGAATGTAATCTCATTGTGATGATAGGCGCGATGCACAGGTTCGTGCTCAAGGTACTTAAGAGTGTCGTGCATCCAACCCATATTCCACTTAAAACCAAAACCAAGACCTTCACTGCTCGTCGGTCTAGTAACACCTGGCCATGCAGTTGATTCTTCAGCGATCATCATGATGCCAGGGTGGCTTCTATAGGCAGTCGAAGTGGCCTCTTGCAGAAGTGCAACAGCCTCTAGATTTTCGCGTCCACCAAATTTATTGGGCAGCCACTCTCCTTCTTCACGGGAATAATCTAGATAGAGCATTGATGCGACGGCATCTACTCGTAGGCCATCGACATGAAATTCTTCTAACCAGTAAAGCGCACTTGCAACGAGAAAATTTCGTACTTCACTTCGTCCAAAGTTGAAGATGAGAGTGCCCCAATCGGGATGCTCTCCGAGTCGTGGATCTTCATGCTCATATAAGGCGCTTCCATCGAAGCGAGCCAGGGCCCATTCATCTTTGGGAAAGTGCGCCGGAACCCAATCAAGAATTACACCAATACCTGCTTGATGAAGGGCATCTACCAGGAATCTAAAATCATCGGGAGCGCCAAAGCGTGATGTGGGCGCGAAGAAAGAGGTGACTTGATAACCCCACGATGGACCGTATGGATGTTCTGTAACAGGTAGAAATTCAACGTGAGTGAAGCCGTTTTCGAGCAGGTATGAAACTAGTTCGGTAGCTAAATCCTGATAACTCAGCCCGATGCGCCATGAGCCAAGGTGAACTTCATAGACCGATACCGGTGATCTCCACGGTTCAAATCGTGAACGATCGCTCATCCATTGTGCGTCAGACCATGTATAGAAGCTCTCGTTGACGACGCTTGCAGTAAGGGGAGGAGTTTCAGTCTCTCGTGCAAGCGGATCTGCATGATCCACCCAGCGACCATCAATTCCGCAAATCGCAAATTTATAGCGAGTGCCGGCACCGATATCTGGAATAAATATCTCCCAGATACCTGAGACTCCCTGGCGCAACATTGGATTGGCTGACTTATCCCAAAAATTATTGTCTCCGATGAGCGAGACCGCTTGTGCATTGGGCGCCCACACTGAAAATGCAACTCCTTGGAGCGCGCCATCTTTATCACGCAATACATGTGCGCCAAGGGCTTGCCACAACTTTTCGTGACGCCCTTCGTTAATGAGATAGAAATCTAACTCACCAAGGGTTGAATAGGGATTAAGAAAAGTTACAGCTTCTTCGGTATTAGTTGGTGATGAGAATCTACCTTTAAAGATACGCGAAAGGAGACCCATACAAGAATTCTAAAGCTTTACCTTCGC
>WLPB01000036.1 GCA_009698975.1 Actinomycetota bacterium
AGCTTCTCTTGATCTACATTTGATGTGGGGATAAATGAAGAGAACTTCGCCTTGGAAGCCCAATCATTAGAAGTCCAACCAGATAACCCAATTGTCAGCTCAACATCGTCTTTCACAACCGTCCAAAATGAGGGCATACCTGAACCCAAGAAGTGGACCTTGACGCGATCTGTCCCAACCAAAATATCCTTGAGCACTGATAACCGGCGGCGACCCCAGATGCGTACTAACTCTTCTTTTTCACCTTCATAATTACACCAATCATCTGCAAAGATTTCCCCCCAGGGTTCAATCTCTACTCGTATCGGCTCTGACGGTGTAAGCCTAAATACCAAAGAACGTGGACCGGTCTTCTCTTTCTCGGACTGCAACCTTGCGATAATTTCAGCGAGAGCATCTGAAGACATTTCAAATGTAATTGGTGCAAGCGATAAGACGGACTGAACTTCTACAAGGCCACGGACCCAAGTTTCAGGAAGTGGAATCTTCTCCTCTTCTACTAGCGCTGCCTCTGTCTTGAAATCAACCGCTTTAAGTCCAATTGATAGTGACATTGGACGATAGCTTCGAACTCTGTCGAACTCTCGCTCTAGAAGGAGAGAAAAATCAATATTGGTTGTTCCCAGTGTTGGTTCTTCTGCACTATCGAGTTGAGAGTGGGGCAAAAAAACTCGGGCATAGATTGACTCATCACCAGAGAAAGCCTCGAAGAAGGTTCCGTCTTTTTGGACGCTCACAATTGGATCGAGGACAAACCATGCATCGCGATCGTTATCCCAGAGCCACTTGAAGTAAGCCTGCTTCTTGGTATGAACGATTGGCGCAAGAGAGCTTAACTGAGCCCTAAGCGAATCTCGTTTTACCTTGAGAACGGAGAATTTATCGTTAAGCGCTGCGAAGTCGGCCATTCGAGTCGGCTCTCGCTCTGCGAGAATTCGAAGATACTCACCTTCTACCCACTTCTGATACTCGGAATGGTCCTTCTCTTCAGGCTTTCGAATCTTTACTACTGCTCCCAATGCCAGCATTGCCTGGGCAAAAGACGTTGAAGGTATGACCTTGCCAGATAAATACACTGGATCACGATTCAAATCTGTACCGATACTCAGAGCAGAGTCATGTGCCTTGACCATGGCTGAGGAACCGACGCGACGGGAATTTCTCTCAAACATTTGAATCCCCGCTCCAGGCGCGCTCGACAGTTACTCCATCAATGTCTATACCCGTCAGAGCTATCTGCTTGAGCGCCCAAGTACGATCACTTTCAACTGAACTATGGGCCATTCGTATGAGCGTATCTTTTTCAACTGCCTCAGCAATATCTTCGATTAGCTCTTCAATGTCAACCTTAACTTCTTCTTTCACTAGTCGTGCTTTGCGACGTGAAAGGAAGACTTGGCTTGTGAACTCCTTATATTTATCGGTGCTGCTCACTAGTTCCAAATTCTTTGACACGACTCGCCATGTGTCCACATTACGATTTTCAACTAAACCATCTACAACGCTTCTTAAAATGGCTGGGCTCTTTACACTAGATAACACATTGAGAGCCATCTTTCTCGCACCTGAATTGTTGCTATCAAGGGCCATTAATAATTTTGAAGCAAAATCTTTTGATTCTGTCTCTGTCTTCAAGTAATTGAGTGCCGCTTGTTGCGTGACCGGTAAGTTGCTTTCAAGCATCAGTAACCAGTTCACATTAAATTTGTTTTCATCCTTTACATATTTCGCAGCTACCTGATTAATCCGGGCATCTGGCGCAACAAGCATTGCTCGGAGCATGCTTGAATTGGCGCAAATTTGCGGATCAAGCTTAAGAAAGGTGACAAATAGAGAAATCTGAGAAGCGCTCATCCTTGCGATTGAAGCGGGCGTCACCTGCTTGAGGATCTGCGAAGTTAAACCTGCAAACTTACTCAATTTATTGATAGTTTGAGGAGGAATTACATCGAGGTTCTTCCAGAAGAAAGCTGGAAAATCTTTCCAATTCATAAGGATTGCTTCTAGTTCGGCGCTATTCCTACGCCAGAAAGGCTCCTTCTCTTCTGGGCTCAGTGCAGTGAGATATCGCAAGAGAGTCGCGCCATCATTGAGCTGTACAGCGGAAGTAACTGCCTTGAGGTACGGAGCTCCAGATGGATCTGACTTATCCAAATGATTCAAAAACATGACAATCTTGTCGGAGGAGATCATTTGTTTGCCCAGAATCATCCAGACTAAATCAGAACTGCCTGGCTTCGGTGAATCCATGAATGTCGAGAGAATCCGAATAAGTTTTGCACTATCTGCATACGCGAGGTAAGTGGCGATTGGTTTTGCGAACAACTCCAATAGATCTGCATTTTTCAAATCCAAAATATCTAGTATTCCGTGTTTGTATTTTTCGCTTTCTGCTGCTCCATAGAATCCTAAGAAGTTTTGCTCGTCCCAAATCCAAATTCGTACAATATCTTTCCAATCACCAAAAGGTTGTAATTGGGATTGCTTTGCGACTTGCAAAAAGAGTGTATCCCGCCATGGGATGTCGCTTCCTGAAGAGTTATTTGGAATCGTCGTCCAAGCAATCTGAAGAAATAGAGTTGCAATCTGTAAATCTCGCTTCGAAAGTTCCGTATTAATGTGATTAGCTGCCCACAAATTAATCAGTGCGGTATAGGACCATCGTGAGGCCTTGATTTCTTTCAAGATAAATTCCAGACGCGCTGAATCCGACTTCTCAATAGCCTCAACTAACTGAATCGGTGGAATTATGCCGAGAAGTTTGGGATTCTTTTCAATTGCGTCCCACACTTGTGTTTGCGCATACTGAGATTCAGAGTTGAAGAGGGTCTTGATTAACGGTGTGTTCCACTTGATTTCGAAATCAGGGAACGCCTGAGCGAGAGCTATTGCGAAATGTGCGACCGCAGAGTTTTTTCCATCCAGCTTGCCTGCGAGCCAGTTCTTATACATCGCGAGCTCGTTCGGAGTGATTGACATTTTAAACAAGGGGGTAATTTCAAGGTTATGCCTCTCTTTGCGAGAGGCTAGCTGAACCTTGCGAGCTTCACGATCGCGAGTAGCAAGATTTGTGCCTTGGTAGACAATTCGTGTCACCAGCTGTTGGAATTCCAAGTACCTCTCTTCAGGGTAATCACTTTCCTCGTGTCCCTCTTCTGCACCGCGTAAGGCTTGAATCTTAAATCGGGTTGCAATCACGGAATCATGATTCATCTCTAGGTGCTCCAGGAAGCGCACGCCTTTTCGCATCATGAATTGAATAGTCTTTAGTTGGGGAAATCTGGATGCACGGAGCTCAGGGAGTGAGGCAATTGCCTCTACATCCACAACTGAGCCGTATTGCGGGTTCTTGCGAACTCGAGAGGCGAAGCCATCTATGCGCCCGTACCCGTAGCCCATTCCCGCAGCAATGAGCGAGGCGTAATTGAGCTCCGAATTCTTCGCGAATTCATCAAAGCCATCCGTCAATCGCTTTAGCACGAATTTATAGGGACCGAAGAATCCTGCCTTAATTGGAGCGAATGCAAAGAAGTTAAGAATCAGGTTTTGATCATTCTTAGTTGATGGTAGCCATCCATCCCGCAGCTTGAGATCTAGCTCTCGACCCAAAGTAAACAAGTAATCTGGACTGTATCTCTCTGGATCTACTGCAAAATCAACATCGGCGAAACCGAGTGAGCTTGTTCCTCCCCATGGGATATGAGAACCCTCAGGCAATAGTCCGATTGTTAATGAACTCTTTAAATCTGCGCGAATCCCGAGCATGAGTTCATCGCCCTTGGCGCGACTCTCGACCGGAAGCTCAAACCATTTTTCACGGTCCAGAGTAGCTTTTAGATAATTCACTCCATTTTTTTCGCAATGTACAAAAATGGTTCGATTAACTAGGTAGCCATGGAGAATTACTTGGCGAATTGAAACTCTTTCAAACTCTTCACTTACTGGAGCGTCGACAGCGCTTGGTGCTTTACGCCCAAACAATGCCATTTCGCTCCTCCTTTAAAAAAAATAGGCTGCCTGATTGCCTCTACCTCCTACCTCATGATCGGTATTGATCACTGTAGGCATCGCACGTCCCGGTGATTCTCTCGTAGCATCGGATTCGCAAGAATCGATACAGCGATAGATATCGAAGAATCACCGGGACGTGCGATGGTAAGTGCCATCGATATCCGGTGACGATTGTCTTGCATCATTTCAACTGCGGCGAAACACCGCAGATATGTTGCTAGAGGCAATCAGGCTTCCTTAACTTCAACCCTATGTTGCTCACTCGCACGCCGTCAATGCGCTGCGTGGTCACGGTATGGCCAGAAAATTATGACCGTCCCAATGACCCCTGATCCAGGCCAGGCCGCTCCTGATAGCCCCAATTCCACCTCTTTTTATCGGGTTTCGCGTTAAGTTTCACTCGTGAAGATTTTGCATACCTCGGACTGGCACATTGGGCGGCGACTCCATGGCGAATCCCTGGTCGCTTCACATGAGCAATTTTTGACGTGGCTCCACTCCGAAGTTATCGGTGATGTGAAGCCAGATTTGTTAGTTGTTGCTGGCGATATTTATGACCGCGGGATCCCGCCCACTGAGGCAATTGAGTTATTCGAAGATACTCTCGCAGAAATCAATAAGCATGGGATTCAAGTTCTCATCACTTCGGGCAATCACGACAGCCGAGTCAGATTGGGAAGTAATACGCGCTTTATGTCAGGGCTTGGACTTCACTTTCGAACTCGGCTACACGAGGTAGCAAAGCCGGTAATCGTTCCATCGGATGACTTTGACTTGCTTGCCTACGGGATTCCATACCTTGAACCCGATATCGATACTGGACCAGATTTAGAAAGACAATGGCAGGTAGAAGCTTCACAGCAGGCAGCCTTAGCTGAAGCAATGAGAAGAATTAACTTGGATGTAAAGAGCCGAGAGGCGAAGAGCTCTAAACCGCTTCGGGTAGTAGTTGCTACACATGCATTTGTAGAAGGTGCGACCAAGAGCGATAGCGAGCGAAATATTAAAGATATTCGCGTCGGTGGTCTAGGCCAGGCGAATGCTTCGGTCTTTGCCGGCGCAGATTATGTTGCGATGGGGCACATTCATAGGCCACATGCAAAGAGTGAAATTAAGGGTCCCGGCTCGACTCTGCTTCGCTACAGCGGCTCTCCAATGCCATTCTCTTTCTCAGAGCGTAATGACGAAAAACAAGTTCTCCAGATTGAGATTACTGCCGACGGAGTAAAGGATTCTGGGATTCAGTCGATTCAAGCACCGAAGATTCGCGGAATGAAGCAAATCGAAGGAACTATGCAGGAGCTCATGAGCGATCAGCATCCAGCCTCCTCTGATTGGCTCAAAGTAGTCTTGATAGATAAAGAGATTCCGGTCAATGTCTTTGATACCTTAAAACGCAAGTTTGAACACTTACTCGATCTTGAACCTCGCGTAACTACTGATGGCCAGGTTTCAAAGCACGAGGATGGAACTCTGCTTCAGAATTTAACCCCCGAAGAAGTCACAAGAAGATTTGTCACTCGAGTAACACAAGATGTGGTCAGTGATGAAATCGCTGAGGCGATAGATGATTGTTGCGGCGATGTTCGTCTATCTCTGACACAGGTGAACAAGTGAGAATTCATTACCTCTCTATTCAGGGTTTTGGCCCTTTTAAAGATAAACAAGAGATTGATTTCGATGCGCTCAGCCGAGACAAAATCTTCATGCTTGAAGGGCCTACTGGTGCTGGAAAGAGCTCCATTATCGATGCAATTGTCTTTGCCCTATACGGAGTCACTGCACATGAAGCAGCAACGAAGTCTGGGCCTGCCGGCCAGCGAGTGAGAAGTGACTACTGCGAAGCAGGTGATGAAACCAAAGTAACGATTGATTTCACGACCGGAGGTGCGCGATACAAAGTCACACGGACTGCAGCATATGACGCACCAAAAAAGAGTGGCGAAGGAACAACTCCGGTCAACGCCAAAGCAATTCTAGAATTTATAGATCCACCTCACGAAGCTATTCACCAAGTCCGCGAAGTAAATTTACGAATCAAGGAAGAGCTCAAACTCGATAACGAGCAGTTCTCACAGATGGTTGTGCTCCCCCAAGGCGACTTTGCTTCTTTCTTGCATGCATCTACCGAAAAGCGTCGAGAAGTACTGGAAAGGATTTTTGAGACATACTTCTACGAAAAAATTAAGAATCAACTAGATAGCAAAGCTAAGGAATTCCAACTCCTTATTGCCGAACAAGCAAAAGAGATTAATCACCATGCGCGAAATCTCCAGAAGGAGTGGGATGAGTCGAAAGGTGAATACGATTTCAGCAAGTTAGAGCAAGTACTTCTGGATAAAAACGAAAGCAGAGAGACTCAAGTGGCCGAACTAGGCCAAGCGCTAGAACTTCTGAAGCCAGCGAGTGACACTCAGCTAAAGGAGCGGGCTAGTCTCGAGAAGACCCTTACTCCCTTAAAAGCAAAACTTGCATTACTCGAAGATTCTCAAGAAAAGATTGAAAAGAAATCAGAACTCACCGAAGAACTCGCCCGGCTGAACCTCAAGAGCAAAGAGATTCTCAAGGCGGAGTCAGAAGTTGCTATTAAACAGAAAGCTTCTGGACTTCAAACCTTGCTCGATGTTCGAGATTCTGCTCAAGAAACCATGGATGATTCAATCGGCGAGATCGATGAAGAGTATGTCGACCTAACCGCAGCTCAAGTCCGTCTCCGAATTAAAGAACTTAATCAGCAAGTACCTGCACTAGCTAAGCAAGTAGATGCAGCCGAAAAGGCAGAGCAAGAGCTCGAGGAACTCGATGATGAGATCGATAGCGCCGCAGAAATTGAAGAGAAGATAAAGTCACTACCTTCGCTCAAAATCAAAATTGCAGCGTCCAATAAGAAGTTAGAAACTGCCAAGACAAAGGTGAAGAACTACCGCGCCCTAGAGCGCGAGAGCTACATAATTCAAGCGGCGAAGAAGTTAAAGAAAGGTCAGCCGTGTCCAGTGTGTGGATCAGCTGAGCATCCTAAGCCAGTAAAAACCGCGGGGAGTTTCGATGCGCGCGAGCTCGAAAGATTCGAAGAGATTGTTGAATTGCTTGACCTTGAACTCAATGAGCTGAATTACGAACTCAAAGATGCGACTGCTGCATCGAAGAAGAAATTCAAGCCTTCTGCCATTCTCAAGAAGTTGAAGAAGACCCTGGAGAAGACTGCTTCAGAGAGCCAGGATGTCGAGGATGAATATAGCCGGGCACAAATAGAGCTCGAAGATCTCAACGAACAGTTGCAGCACTTCATTGATTTCGAGAGCGCTGAGAAATCGCATAAAACAGCGGAAGGTAAGTTGTTGGCCGAGATGAAGAGGCTGAAGATAAAGAATGAAGATGAATTGCTTGAAATTCTCGCCTTCGATGAAGATGCAGTAATCCGTGAGATCGCAGCACATAACGATCGTGTCAAAGAGATAACAGCCTTGCTTGCTCAGCCCGACTACAAGAAGCTCCCCGATTCAGATGAAGTTGCTGAAAAGATCGAAACTCTGACCGAAGAGGTAAAGAAACTTGAAGCAGATCTGGCTCACATCAATAATCTCCTTGCTGTCGTCGAGCGAATCCAAGAAAGCCTAGATCGCGCCCAGCTCGGAATCATTGCCGCACTTGATGCGACGACCGAGTTAAGAGTTACTGGTGACCCTTACCTGAGATTACAAGGACTCGTCGAAGGCAAGAACTCCGCAGGTTTAAGTCTTACCAACTTTGTTTTGCAAGAACGACTCGAAATGATTCTTGAGTTCGCAAGTCGCCATCTGCGCCGAATGAGTAACGGTAAGTACGAATTCAGATTGCATGAAGATAGACAAGGTAGAACCCAAAGAGCGGGCCTTGGAATAACAATTATGGATTACTTCGCTGGGAAAGAACGCCCTGCCGAGACGCTATCTGGCGGCGAGACCTTCTACGCATCGCTTGCACTCGCCCTAGGTTTGGTAGAAGTAGTTAAAGGCGATAACGGCGGTATCGAACTAGGAACTCTCTTTATCGACGAAGGATTTGGCTCGCTCTCTGATGACACGCTCGAGGAGGTCTTAGATGTCCTCGAAGATCTTCGAGAAGAACGAGTTATTGGAATCATCAGCCATGTCGAGGGCATGAAGAGCCAAATCCCAATTCGACTTGAAGTAAGGCCAACTGATCAAGGTCCAAGTGTTGTAAAGATGGCTATCGCCGACATTGGCTAGGTATATTTCACAACTGCAATAGAGAAACTGGAATCGGAGCAACCATGGAGTCACAAGAGAATCTCTTCGATGCCGGGATGTTGCTCTATGA
>WLPB01000037.1 GCA_009698975.1 Actinomycetota bacterium
ACAGGGTCACCGATTTCAATGCGACCTTGGGCCGAGTTCTTTCTTGAACGTGGTTTCACTATTTCGGTCCCCTTGCTTCCAGGGCACGGCACGAAAGGGATGGACCTCAATCATGTGAAATGGCAGGAATGGCCTGCCAAGGTAGAAGCTGAACTCGAATGGGCGCATTCTCAAGGTTTTACAGTCTTCATCTTTGGATTATCAATGGGTGGAGCAACTGCATTAAATGTGGCACTCGCTCACTCTTCGTCAATAGCAGGAATTGTCTTAGTCAATCCGATGGCTCATGTGAAATTTGTACCACCGCAGGTTGCCTGGTTCCTCTCTCGATTTAAGAAAGAGCGAAAGTCCGTCGGTGATGACATCAAAAAGCCTGGCGTAACTGAACATGGTTACGATGTTCTGCCTGCGGTCGGTGCTTATCAGCTCATAAAAATGTTGAGTTATACAAGAAAGAGATTGCATGATGTAACGGTGCCGATGATGCTCTTTCATAGCAAAGAGGATCACACGCTTCCAGTTTCGAATACGGAAATTATCATGAAAGGCACTGGTTCAATACAGAAGCAGCGAATCGAGCTACTCAATAGCTACCATGTCGCAACTCTGGACTATGACGCGGACATTATTTTTGAAAACTCACGTCTATTCGTTGAATCCAGAAAGAACGGGAGATAATTGCCCTTATGAACGATTGCCTTTTCTGCACAATCATCTCGGGTGATATCCCAGCTCGTAAAATATATGAAGATGATGAGTTTCTCTCTTTTCTCGACATCTTTCCAGCGAACAAAGGCCATTCGCTCGTTATTCCAAAAGCTCATCACCAGGATATTGAGTCGATCCCAGAGGAGCTCTATGCGGGCTTAGCTCTGCGGGCTAAGAGAGTCGCAGATATTTTGTCAGAGAAATTATCCCCCGAAGGAGTGACGATTTTTCAGATGAATAAGAGCGCAGGTTGGCAGAGCGTTTTTCATATCCATTTCCATGTAATTCCTCGCTGGGAGGCAGATTCCCTGCATAAGCCATGGTCCATTGCGCCAGGAGTTGAATCAGAACTTGAAAGCGTTCAACAAATAATTGGTTTCCATCGAGGGTAGCTACTCCGTTATTTCACTTCGACGCTTTAAGATTTCAATATGAGAAACCCGCTCGAAGCTGCCGGACTTGTTCTTTCGCTGATACTGCTGATTTACATTCTTGCTATGCAACGCAAAATGGCGATACGTATCAACAGTCTTTCTAAGCAGATGAGTAAGGAGATTAAGGGTCAGGGCGCCGCAATCAAGGGCGAACTCGGCCATCACTATCATCAGGTAGAAGCGCTCGAACAATTACTTCCGACTCTGAAGTTGTCAGCAACTCTTCCGCCATCTCGTGGCTGGGCAGCATCGCCCGATTTTCTTTTGACACTCTCTTCCATTGTTCGAAAGAGTAAGCCAAAGCTCGTCGTAGAACTTGGTTCAGGAGTCTCGACTCTGGTCGCGGCTAAATCAGGAGCGAAGCGCATCATTAGTCTCGATCACTCTATTGAGTTCGGCGAAGCGACCCGAGAAATGTTGAAAGAGCACAAGGTAACTGGAGCTCAAATTCGCATCAATGAACTTCTCACTTACCCTGCGGGATACAAGTGGTATTCACCTGAGGCGCTGATTGGAATAAAGAACATTGATCTACTTGTCATTGATGGTCCACCGAGCTCTATCAATCCCGACGCCCGGTACCCAGCGCTCGAGCATCTCTTGCCACTCTTGTCTAAACGCGCAACCGTGCTTTTAGATGATGCCAATCGAGACGATGAGAAGAAATTGGCCGAAGCATTTGCCGCCGCAATGCCACACCATAAACTCACCTTTTTACGCCACGAAAAAGGTACCGCTCTTATTTCTCCGCGCTAGCTTTTAGTACTGCTCGGCCCCAGTTTTGAATCAACGGCTTCCATGAAGCGACCAGAGCTGGCTCGGCGATCCTGATTGAGTCAGAAACTTTTTGCAATCCGAAACTCTTGAATGCGTTATCTGGTTTCTCTTCCCACAATGCGACAATAGATGCATCTGCTTCTGGGTGACATTGAATCCCATAGCTGAGATCCGCAACCTTAAAAATTTGAGTAGGGCAGGTATCGCTCTTCGCTAGGAGTGTTGCCCCTGGCGGCAGAACAGAAACATAGTCTTCATGCCACTGCGTAGAGAGTGTGCTCTCGCCAACATTCATAATCTCATCCGAAGCTACCTGGGAAATTTCGTAAATACCAATCTCATTTGAATCTAATCGCGAGACTCTTCCACCTAACGCCGCACCAAGAAGCTGTGCACCGAGACAAATCCCGATTACCGGAGTTCCTGCGGCGACAGTTTTTTGGATAAGGGCGCGCTCTGCAGCGAGCCATGGAGCAACTAGATCATCCAGGGCTCCCATCGCGCCACCCAGTGGAATGAGAGCACTGATGTGAGGGGGCAACTCTTCCGGGATTGCCTCGCCAGCGAATGCCTTAATAGTTTTGATTTCAAAACCGAGTTCACTTAGCCAAGAAGACATCAAGTGCGGTGGATCGGTGAGGTAGTTTTGAATAAAGAGCACTGTCGCTTTGGGCATTTGCGAAGTATAGAACCGTGATGAGAAGCACGGACGACTGGTCAAGGGTGTTTTCAGTGAGGCGTTTATGGCAGAATTTGGGAAAGCTAGAAACTAAAGGGGAGTCAGATGCAACAGTGTCCGAACTGTCGTGAACTCGTTGAGCTAGCTAATCGCTTCTGTTCATCGTGTGGTGCCCCAATGCCCGTTCCTACACCGGTTCAAATGATGCCGCCAGCACCCATACAGAATTTTCCTCTTCCTCCGTACGTTCCGCCTTTCGTAAAAGAGCCGCGGAAAAAAATGTCAGGCAGAACTAAAAAGGTTATCGCAGGCGTGCTCTCACTCATCATGGTTGGGTCAATTGCCGGTGTTGTAGTTGTTCGCGCTAACGCTCCAAAGATATTTGCCGAAACACTGAGCGCAGATGAAATCCGCCAAGTTTCTGCTCGAGTCTGCGATTTTGTGCTCAGCGACATCCAGTACACATCCGATTTCCTTTTTGCAGAAGTCGTTCCATCAAGAATCCGTTCTCTCAACAATGTGACAGATGACTATTGGGATACTAAGGATTTCAAAGCTAAGAACAACAGTTGGTTTTATCGTGACTCTTCATATGACATCTTGCAAAGCAAAATATCTCTAAGTATCGAAAATAATTCACAGGGGTTATTCGATAGATTCGTTGAGGGAAAGTACTCTGGTGCCTACACAAAAAATATGGTGCAGTGGAATTCTGATCTCTTCTATATAGCTACGAGTGACTGTAACTTCACGAGAACACTAGATACGCTGCTCAACTATGACAGTGCTCTAGCAGAAGCAAAGGAGGTCTTGGCAAACGCTCCGTGGTACCCAAGAGGTTTCAGCGAGTTCTCTGAATTTCCAGGATTTGCATACAAGAATTCTGGCGGATATTGCTCGTACTCATTCGGGTCTTGTGCTAAGTTTAAAATCATTTCCAACACTAGCTGCGCATCAAACCTATACATTCAAGCTAATTTGAATTCAGGAGGATCGGTTATTGATTGGGGTAACGATTCAGTCTCTATAGGGGCTTATCAAATGGCTGATATCGAAATCTATTTCAGTAGCGAACGATCAGGAACATACGAAATTACCACCATTAATTGCCGGCCCTGAGGCGAAAGAAAGCTGAGATGACAATCACCTTTTTTGAGCAGTCTGAAGAGATTGTGATCAAGGAATTAGAGTCCTTTTCGTTTCAGATTCTTAGTAGATATCCAATCGAGATCAAGTCTGCCGTCTCCATTAACTACGAGTACAACGCCACTCTGAAGATTGAAGCGAATTCGGGCGAATTGTTTGCCCTTCGAATTAATACAAATTCACCTCGTACTCCAGAGAACCTCAAGGCAGAGATTGCCTGGGTGCGTCATTTAGCAGCTGATGGGCGCGTGGCGGTGCCACAACCAATCCAAAACCTTCAGGGTGAATTCCATACATCAATCCTTCACGATATATCTGGACGAATGTTTCATTGTGTTCTGTACTCATGGATAGAAGGAAATGAACTAGAAGACGAACCAACGAACGAGCAATTAATTGCTTTAGGTGCAGCCATGGCAACAATGCACCTCATCGCGCGAAACTTCACGCTACCTTCTGGAGCCGCTCTGCCTACATTCGATGATGCGCTGTGGTGGACAGAGGACTTCCTGCTCAGCAAAAAGAGTGCGTTAGATGCCGAGGCAAAATCGCTAATCTCTCAGGCCTTATCCACCATCAAGGCCGGAGTAGATAAACTCTATGTAGATTCCAAGCCAGTACTGATTCATGCGGATATGCACGGCGGAAATGTCTTGTGGCATGAAGGAAGTCTCTCGGTGATTGATTTTGATGATTCTGGTTTTGGACTTCCGTTGCAGGATGTTGCGACTGCTATGTATTACCTGGATACACCAGAACAGGATGCTGCGTTCAGAGAAGGCTACGAATCTATCGCGCCTATCCCTGAATGCTCTGAAAAAGAGATGAAGATGCTCTTCTTGCAACGGCGAATTATTCTTTTAAATTATCTCTATGAGACTTCAAATTTAGAACACAAGTCAATGATTCCGAAGTATCAAGAGGAGACTCTGCGAAGAATTAGAGCCTACTTAGACATCTGAGCAAAGCAGAGGCGATTTTCTTCAAAATAAGCTTTCTGAATTCGGATTTCACAGAGTTTTCATAGCCTTTAACCGTGACGAAGAGGTCTGTGCGGGTCTACATTTCAACCAAGAAAAGGCAGAAAGAGCTGTTTTTAAGAGGAGGACATAGTGATGTACAAAAACGTTTTTGTCCTAAGTCCAGGAAGGTCGGGCTCTAAGACTTTTATTGAAGCCTCATCACACCTGAGTAACTACACAGCTGCACATGAATCCCTCGCATCTCAACTGGGTGATCAGAGATTTGCTTATCCTGCGCACCACATTGAAGCGGATAATCGACTCACTTGGTTCACTGGCCAGATAGCAGATCGTTTCCCTGACGATGTGTTGTATGTGCATCTCATAAGAAACTTTGATGCAACGGTTGATAGCTTTCATCATCGCCTACAGAACAGCACCTATCGAGCCTCCATTATGAGCGCTTTTGCACACGGAATTGTGATGAAGCCGGGGGATTGGAGAGAAGATCAGCATCGCGATCTGGCTGCTTTCTATGTGAAAACGGTGAAGTCAAATATAGATCTCTTCCTCAAGGACCGTCCGCATCACATTGTGCATCTTGAAGATGGCGGCGAGAGCTTCAATGAATTTCTAAAACTGATTAGCGCAGAGGGTGATTTAGTGAAGGTGCGTTCCACCTGGCTTGAAGTTCATAACGCTCGATAAGCAGATGATGGAGGTATGGAGCTCTATTGCTTTGGGTTACCAACGGTTTGCGCAAAACGAAGTGAATAAGTAGACCTCTTCGTTAAAGATTGTCAGATGAACGGTCCCAGAGGGTGAAGAAGTTAGAACTCCTTTGATAAGTCTTTGGTTAGACTCTTGCAGCTCATAAGTGCGGCCTTGGGGAGTCTTGCCGGCGAATAACCACTCACCTTTGTCATCACGAGAGACATTCGGAGCAACCCAAGTTTCGATTCGTGTAATTGAATCCAAGTCTGGTTTAAAGCGCCATTGAATGTCTTTTTCAATCAAAGTCATGATGCAGGATTCTGAAATATTTTTATCGACCGTACCTGGATAAGTCGCATTTAGCGCCGTGTTGAAACCGTCTTCCGAACTATTGGCGAATTCGCGGTTTAATGAAAGATAATGTTCTTCAATCTGTAGTAAATCAACCTTTTTCTCTGCCGCTTTGACTGCCGCTTCGGTCGCGGAATTAACAACATTGCGGGCAGCCCCTGCTCTGATTCCGCATCCTGACAACATCAATATGACGGCTAAACAGGAAACAACTTTCGAAATTCGCATACTGAAATGTACAACTTTGTCCGCAGTGTATGACGTTGATGACCATTCAGAACTAAAATAACTAGCTGATCTTCATTTATCTGAAATAGTTGATATTCAGGTATAGGGATCTCTAAGTGGACGATACTGGGATCGAACCAGTGACCCCCACAATGTCAATGTGGTGCTCTACCGCTGAGCCAATCGTCCTAGGTATGTACAGCTATTAAATTGTGTTGATAGTATACCTGATAGAAATAGCGCTGGTCTATCGAGCGTAATCATCCTGTAGACGCTCAATATCATCTTCTCCGAAGTAAGTTCCGCGTTGTACTTCAATGAAGATCATTACTTCGCTGCCGGAATTTCCAATGCGATGGGCCTGACCGATTGCGACTTCTATAGATTCTCCCGCCTCAGCTTTGAACTCCTTATCGCCCAAGACAACATCTGCGACGCCAGAGACGATGTACCAATGCTCTTCACGCTTTTGATGGCGTTGCAGCGAGAGACGGTGACCTGGTTCGACCCAAATAGTTTTAACTTTGTAAGTATCAGTGTCGGCAAGAACTTGATAGCGACCCCAAGGGCGTTCTGGGCCTTCGAGATATCCAGATGACATAGCTTTAGGTTATCCGTTTCATTACGCACAATCTATGGAGGTGGAAACGGGATTTGAACCCGTGTAGAGGGATTTGCAGTCCCTTGCCTCGCCTCTCGGCCATTCCACCATAGAGTAAAACTGAAAATCCGAGCGGACGACGGGGTTCGAACCCGCGACCTGAACCTTGGCAAGGTTCCGCGCTACCAGCTGCGCTACGTCCGCGTATTGCGGGCGTAAATCTAGCGTAGGAAGCGCCTAAGTGCCAAAGCGTGCGTAGCCTTACCCCATGAGCGCTTTGGGGATACCTATGGGAATCGGCAAGGGGTATCAATTTTGGATGAATGGATTACTTGCCACTCAATTGGTTGAAATTTCCACAGATCCCGATTGCCTCGATGATGGTCGTTTCTGGGCGGTGCTCGCTACATTCGAAGGGGAGTATCAGTTTGCACGCTTTCGCAAGGTGGAGCAGAAGAGTTTTCCGTCTGCTGATTGGAAGCGATTAGAGCGTCCATGGAAAAGCTCGTTCGAAGAAATTGATTACATTTCATATATTCACTCGATTAAGGAGTCGATTGCAGCTGGGCGCGTCTATCAGGTCAACGCATGCCGCGAACTTTCTCATTACCTCGGCGAAGATCCACAGTCGCTTGCAGGGCTCTTCTCCGAAATTCTCAAAAGTAATCCGGCCGCGTTTGCAAGCTATCTTAAAATTCCTGGAATGGAAGTTGCCTCAGCCTCGCCTGAGCGATTCCTCTCGCGCAATGGAAATCGAATTCTTACATCTCCCATAAAAGGAACAATCCGTTGGAACGAAGAGACATTTGGTGAAAAAGACAAGTCAGAGAATCTGATGATTGTCGATCTTATGCGAAATGATTTGTCACAGATTTCAGTACCTGGCACCGTCGAAGTCTCTGCCCTCTTTCGACAAGAGAAGCATCCGGGTTTAACTCATTTGGTTTCTGATATCGAAGGGAACTTAAGACCTGAAGTTAAGTGGCGGGAAATTCTTCAGTCACTTACACCACCAGGATCTGTATCGGGAGCGCCAAAGTCGTCGGCTCTTGAAATCATTACAGAGCACGAAGGTCAAGAACGAGGACCTTATTGTGGAGCGCTTGGATATGTTCACGGGGATAAGGCAGAGCTTGCAGTTGCTATTCGCACGTTTTGGACCACGGGAGATAAGTATCTTCGATATGGAACAGGTGCCGGGATTACCTGGGGCAGTGATGCACAGCTCGAATGGGAAGAAACGCAACTCAAAGCGCGGCACTTGATTTCAATCGCGGGCGGCCAACTCTTATGAGCCGTATTGCATTTCCAGTTGGAGATGGCATCTTCGAAACAATGCGCGTTGAAGATGGTCGAATTGCTGAACTAGGTCGACATATGCGCAGGGCAACCTCATCTGCTCGCGCACTGAACATCGCGATGCCGGATGAAGAAATGCTTCGCAAAGAATTGGCGCAAGCCTTGAGTAAAGAGAGCTTCAAACTGGGAAGGCTTCGAAT
>WLPB01000038.1 GCA_009698975.1 Actinomycetota bacterium
AGCGATGAAATCTCGCTTCGCCGGATTATCAATTTTCCTAAGCGAGGAATCGGTGACCGCGCAATCGAAGAGGTTGATGCATTCGCCAATGCTCAAGGGATCTCTTTTTGGAGCGCATTGCTGCGCGTCCGTGAAGCGACTGCGGTGCCTAATAAGGCCTCGCAATCCATCAGCGAGTTTACAAATATGCTCGTGGCACTTGGAGTACTGGTTGAAATCAACACAAAGCCATCGGTGATTATTGAGGCAGCTCTTGAACAATCTGGACTAATGAAGGAGCTTGCCAATAGCACTGATCCGCAAGATGAAGTACGGATTGAGAACTTACAAGAACTTGTCTCAGCCTCTATCGAATATGAAGAACGGTCACTTGATGAACTTGGCGAAGATGAAGAGATTTCGCTTGGTGGTTTCCTAGAAAAGGTTGCTCTTGTCGCTGATGCAGATGAAATTCCAGATGGCGAAGATCATGGTGGGGTTGTCACTCTGATGACATTGCATACTGCTAAGGGCCTTGAATTTCCAACGGTATTTCTTACCGGAATGGAAGATGGAATTTTTCCACATGCAAGAACCTTTGATGACCCAAAAGAGATTGAAGAAGAACGCCGCCTTGCTTATGTTGGATTAACGCGTGCTGAAAAGCGTCTCTACATATCACGTGCCGAATATCGACTTACATTTGGTTCGCCAAGATACAACCCAGCATCACGATTCCTTGATGAGATTCCAGCAGCACTTATTCAATGGCAGAACGAAGGTAAGCCGTCCTACACATCCGCTGGTGCAGCGCGAAAGAGTCGTTTGCCATCGGGTCCGCCACCGCGCGCGACTGGCAAAGTTTCATCAGCAATGGTCTTGGAAGTTGGCCAACGTGTGTCACATGACACATTCGGATTGGGCACTGTTGTAGCAACTACTGGAGTGGGCGATAAAGCTGAGGCGACCATCAACTTCGGAGGATATGGCGATAAACGTCTCTTGCTGCGCTATGCCCCCGTCACACCACTGTAATTTGCAGGGATAGTATTAGCCTCTCTTGTAACACCGTTTTAAGACCTGAAGGAGCCATCAGTGGATCTCTACGAATACCAAGCCCGCGATCTCTTCGAAAAGCACGCTGTACCTGTCCTTAAGGGCGCAGTAGCTACTACCCCAGAACAGGCTCGCGATGCAGCGGCTGATATGGGCGGAAAGGTTGTCGTCAAAGCGCAGGTCAAGGTCGGTGGACGTGGCAAGGCTGGTGGCGTAAAGCTCGCAGTAGATGCTGCAGATACATTTGAGAAGGCTTCAACGATTCTTGGTATGGATATCAAGGGGCACACAGTTCATAAAGTAATGATCGCCCAAGCTGCACCTATCGTGGATGAGTACTACATCTCCATCTTGCTCGATCGTTCAAACCGCACATTCTTAGTAATGGCATCTGTCGCCGGCGGCATGGATATTGAAGAAGTAGCCCACACAGCTCCAGAGAAGTTAGCAAAAGTTCCAGTAAGTGCAGTTGATGGAATCGATATTGCGCTCGCTAAGAAGATTATTGCGCAAGCACAGTTCCCTGCAGATGTTGCAGATCAGGTCGCAGATGTTTTGGTCAAGCTATGGGAAACTTTCCAATCTGAAGATGCAACTCTTGTTGAGGTTAACCCGCTCGTGAAGACGGAAGATGGACGGGTAATTGCACTCGATGGAAAAGTTTCACTTGATGAAAATGCAGAATTTCGCCAACCGCACCATGCAGCACTCGTTGATACAGATTCTGCGAATGCTCTGGAAGAAGCAGCAAAAGCTAAGGGTCTTAACTACGTCAAGCTAGATAACGGTCAAGTTGGAATCATCGGAAACGGTGCCGGCCTTGTGATGTCTACTCTTGATGTCGTTGCGTACGCCGGAGAAAAATTCGGTGGGATGCGCCCAGCAAACTTCCTCGATATTGGCGGCGGTGCATCAGCTCAAGTAATGGCAGATGGCCTCTCAATTATTCTTGGCGATCCAGATGTAAAGAGCGTATTCGTCAATGTATTTGGTGGCATCACAGCATGTGACGCGGTTGCTAACGGCATAGTTCAGGCACTTGAACTCCTTGGCCCATTGGCAACGAAGCCGATTGTGGTTCGCCTCGATGGCAACAATGTTCTTGAAGGACGCGCAATTCTTAACGCTGCTAACCACCCATTGGTAGAGCAGGCAGAGACTATGGATGGAGCAGCATCACGTGCTGCAGAATTGGCGGCAAAGTAATGTCAATCTTTATTAACTCTTCCAGCAAAGTCATTGTTCAGGGTATGACTGGATCCGAAGGAACTAAACACACCCGTCGCATGTTAGCTTCAGGTACACAGGTTGTCGGTGGAGTTACGCCAGGTAAAGGCGGTCAAGTTGTCGATATCGATGGCACTTCACTTCCAGTCTTTAACACAGTTACTGAAGCAATTGCAGCAACGGGCGCAAACGTCTCAGTTGTATTCGTTCCACCTAAGTTTGCAAAAGCTGCTGTAATCGATGCGATTGATGCGGCTATGCCACTTGTTGTTGTAATTACCGAAGGCATCCCGGTGCATGACTCAGCTTTCTTCTACAGCTACTCACTGACAAAGGGCAAGACTCAGATTATTGGACCTAACTGCCCAGGACTTATCAGTCCGGAATCTTCAAACGTTGGAATCATTCCGGCAGACATTACGAAGAAGGGGCCAATTGGTCTCGTATCTAAGTCAGGAACACTTACTTACCAGATGATGTACGAGCTTCGCGATATTGGTTTCTCAACTGCAGTGGGAATTGGTGGCGATCCAGTAATTGGTACGACTCATATTGATTGTCTGCGCGCATTCCAAGATGATCCAGAGACAGAAGCGATTGTGATGATTGGTGAGATCGGTGGAGATGCTGAAGAACGTGCCGCTGCATTTATCGCAGAATATGTCACCAAACCTGTAGTTGGATATGTTGCAGGATTTACTGCTCCAGAAGGAAAGACCATGGGACATGCAGGTGCAATCGTCTCTGGTTCATCCGGTACTGCTCAAGCGAAGAAAGATGCGCTAGAGGCGGCGGGAGTAAAGGTTGGCCAAACTCCTAGCGAGACAGCGCGCCTGATGCGCGAGATTCTCGGTCGTTAAAGCCTTATGCAGCGCGTCCTGACGGTCTCGTTGTCACATGCCATTCGTGGAGCAGCCTTTGTGCTGCTCCCGTTTGCATTTGTGGCACTGATTGCATGGGCAACTGCTGGAAGCGCTACCGGCACTACTACTGATCCCATCCGCGGAGCCCTCTGGATCTGGTTAGGTGCCCATCACATTCCTTTCTCGCTATCTCTTCCACCTACTGGCATTGCCGGCTATTTCTCTTATCTTCCATGGGGCGCGATGGTCTTGCCGCTCCTTGCAATTCGAAGCACCTTTAAGCGCGCGCTCGATCGTCTTCAGGGAGATTTTCACAATATCAATGGAGTAAGAGTTACATATTCAATCTTTTATACGCTTATTGTGACTGGCCTCGCTTATCTCAGTGGCTCTCCTACAGTTACACCGCAATGGTATTTAGCGCCAATTTTTGCTTTCTCAATTTCAATCATTGCGACAATGAGTTGTGGAGATAAGTTACGTATTGCAAAACCCGTTGCTATTGCTCTTCGACTTGTTGCAATAATTTTAGGAACTTCTCTAGTAGCAATTGGTGTATTAATTGTTATCAAATTCTCAACCGTTAAGTTATTAGTTGAAGGATTACAGCCAGGATTCTTCGGGGGAGTACTTCTTCTTATTTTGAGTGTTCTCTATCTTCCCAATGCCGCAGTTGCATTTGCTTCCTACATTGCAGGCTCTGGTTTTGCTGTTGGTTCAGGCACACTAGTTTCTCCATGGTGGCATCACATCGATCAACTGCCAGTCTTCCCACTGCTAGGTGTTATTCCAATTGACCGACATCCAATGTGGATTGTTGGTGGCCTCTTCTTTGTAGGTCTTGGCGTTCTTTTAGCATATTGGACTTTGCAATCTGGAATCGAGTTGTTACTTCAGAGCGCGCTCTTCTTATCAGTCATGATTTTCTTACTCGCATATCTCTCTAGTGGCTCGCTCATGACTGATGAGATGGGTGCAATGGGTGTTTCCGTGTGGAAGTTTGGTTTGACCGCCCTCCTTGAATTCGCCTTAGGTGCGGCGCTAACAACGCTGGTAATTACTAAGAGAGCCCGATGAAGCGAATCCTCATCCTTGCTTCTGGCGCTGGTTCTCTCGCCGAAGCGATTTTCAATGAGGATTTTTCCACTAGCTCTGCAGAAATCATTGCAGTTATATGCGATAAAGCATCAGCTCCAGTTCTTGATAAAGCTACGGCACATGGCATTGAGAGCTATCTAATTCCAATGCTCGCCGATCGAGGGCTATGGAACCAAGAGCTTCTGAAATTAATCTCCGCTCTTCGTCCAGACCTAGTTGTGAGCGCGGGATTTATGCGGATCTTGCCGGAAGAGATAACTACTCGCTTTAAGATCATCAACAGCCACCCTTCATTGCTACCTCTCTATCCAGGAGCACATGCGGTCCGCGATGCTCTGGCTGATGGCGCAACCGTGACGGGCACAACAATGCACTGGGTTGATGCAGGAATTGATACCGGCGAGGTTATTTCACAGGAGAAAGTTGAAATTCTCGAAGGCGATACTGAAGAGTCGCTCCATGAGCGCATTAAGATTGTCGAACGCGGTCTCATTGTGGCGACCATCCATCGATTACTACCAATGTTGGAGTCCTGAGAATGTCTGAACGTAAACCCATCCGCCGCGCACTCGTAAGCGTTTACGATAAAGATCGCCTACTTGAACTTGGCCAGGCACTAGCTGACGCCAAGGTTGAAATTCTCTCGACTGGATCAACTGCAAAAACTTTAGCGCAAGCTGGAATTGCAGTCACCGAAGTCAGTAACTACACAGGTTTTCCAGAAATCATGGGTGGCCGCGTTAAAACTTTACATCCCCGCATTCATTCAGGAATTTTGGCCGACCAAAACAACCCGGAACATCTCGCTGCAATTAAAGACCTTGATATCGCCCCATTTGATTTGGTGGTAATCAACTTGTATCCGTTCCTTAAAACAATTATCTCGGGAGCTAGCTTCGCTGATTCAATCGAACAGATTGATATCGGCGGCCCATCAATGCTGCGCGGAGCAGCAAAAAACCATGGCTCTGTAGCTGTTCTCTGCCATGAGCACCAATATGAGGCGGCGATAGCGGCGATTAAGGCTGGCGGCTTTACAGCCGAGGAGCGAAAAGAATTGGCGCTGGAAGTTTTCCGCACCACTGCTGAATATGATTTAACAATTGCTAGTTGGCTTGGTCGCGAAACATATCCGCAGGCCACTCTTCCCGATTGGTTTGGATTGATTTGGAAAGAGAAGAACGGTCTTCGTTACGGTGAGAATCCTCACCAAAGCGCTGCTATTTATCGCGGCGGTCCAGCAGGAATAGTTGATGCGGTGCAATCACACGGCAAAGAGATGTCATTTAACAATTACACCGATGCAGATGCTGCTTGGCGCGCTGCACTTGATCACTCGCAGCCATGCGTCGCAATCATTAAGCATGCCAATCCTTGCGGAGTCGCAATCGGTGTGGATATTGCGGAAGCTTATAAGAAGGCACACCTCTGTGATCCAGTTTCTGCATTCGGCGGAGTGGTCGCAGCAAATCGCACAGTCACCGTTGCCATGGCAGAGCCGCTATCTCAAATTTTCACAGAAGTCATCATCGCTCCTGATTACGAAGCAGCAGCGCTTGAGATATTGATGAAGAAGCCATCAATCCGAATTCTTACCGCACCGCATATGTATATTGCACCTCTTGAAATTCGTCCCGTCTCAGGCGGGGTTCTTGTGCAAGAGACAGATTTAGTAAAAGTAGATGGAGACTTCGCAGAACAGTGGAAGCAGGTAACTGGCGATCCAGTATCGGCAGATGTTCTTGCCGATCTTCAATTTGCATGGCGCGCTGTTCGAGCAGTGAAGAGCAATGCAATATTGCTAGCCCACGATGGTGCTGCCGTAGGAATAGGCATGGGGCAAGTGAATCGTGTTGATTCGGCAAAGCTGGCAGTCAGTCGCGCAGGGGATCGAGTAAAGGGCAGCGTTGCTGCATCCGATGCATTCTTTCCATTTGCCGATGGCCTCGAGATTCTGGCCAATGCGGGAGTCGCGGCAATTGTTCAGCCAGGTGGCTCAGTGCGTGATGAAGAGATAATTGCTGCCGCTCAAAAGTGTGGAGTTGCAATGTTCTTTACCGGTACCCGACACTTCTCTCACGCATAACGATAGGTTGACTTTATGAGCGCTCAGATTCTCGATGGCAAGGCACTCGCCACCTCTATTAAGAAAGACTTAGCAGCACGAACAAGCGCTCTGAAAGCTAAAGGAATTACACCAGGTCTCGGAACAATTCTCGTGGGAGACGATCCTGGCTCTCATTCATATGTGAGCGGAAAACACCGCGATTGCCAAGAGGTAGGAATTAACTCAATCCGAGTTGACCTTCCTGCGACTGCAAGCCAGGCTGACGTGCTTGCCGCAATCAACGATCTCAATGCTGCACAAGAGTGCACTGGATATATTGTTCAGCTACCACTTCCACATGGAATCAATACCCAAGCAATTCTGGAAGCAATTGATCCAGCAAAAGATGCAGATGGGTTGCATCCTCTCAACCTTGGTCGTCTCGTAGCTGGATACAGCGCACCGCTGCCATGTACTCCTCGTGGAATCGTCGAACTTCTCAACCATTACAAGGTGCCACTCAATGGCGCTGAAGTTGTAGTTATCGGTCGCGGTCTAACAGTTGGTCGCCCACTGGGATTACTTCTTACTCGCAAGCAAGAAAATGCCACTGTCACCTTGACACATACCGGCACAAAAGATTTAGCAGCACATACTCGCCGGGCAGATATTGTTGTTGCCGCAATCGGCAAGGCGCACTTCCTCACACCCGAGATGATTAAGCCAGGTGCTGCAGTTCTGGACGTTGGTATTTCAAGAACAGATGCCGGACTGGTGGGCGATATTCATCCTGGAGTAATGGAGATTGCATCGTATGTAGCTCCAATGCCTGGAGGAGTAGGACCAATGACACGGGCGATGCTTCTGACTAACGTGGTGGATGCATGCCAGCAATAACGGCTTTCTCACTCCGCATCGCATATGCAGCGATTGCACTCGGCGTTGTGATTGGAGCTCTTGCCTTTGTCCGATCTGGCGCTCTCATGATTGCTGCTGGAACTGCCCTCATTGCCCTAGCTCGCCGCAGCCAAATATCTCGCCAGCGCAGGATTATTGAGTGCTATTTCCCGCTCGCTATCGCAATAACCCTCTTTACGCTGGCTCTAGCCCTACCTAAAGGGTTGTAGAGTTATCTCGACGTCAAGATACTCACGATAGGACGCATTATGGGAAAGAAAGTCACCGTTGTCGGAGCCGGATTCTACGGATCAACGACTGCACTTCGTCTAGCTGAATACAACATCTTCGATGAAGTTGTGCTGACAGATATTCTAGAAGGTAAGCCAGAGGGCCTCGCTCTCGATATGAATCAATCACGTTCTATCGAAGGTTTTGAGACAAAGATTATTGGTGCAACCACCACTGCAGAAGGCGCTGGTTACGAGAAGACAGCAAATTCAGATGTCGTTGTTATCACTGCAGGTTTGCCGCGCAAGCCAGGTATGAGCCGGATGGATCTCATCGGTGTCAATGCCGGAATCGTTCGCGGAGTTGCCGAGAACATTGCCAAGCACTCACCGAATGCAGTCATCATCGTGGTTTCAAATCCACTTGATGAGATGACAGCGCTGGCGCAGATTGCCACAAACTTTCCAAAAAATCGTGTCATGGGTCAGGCTGGAATGCTTGATACAGCTCGCTTTACAAACTTTGTCGCAGAAAAGCTTGGCGTTCCAGTAGCTTCAGTGAAGACACTGACTCTGGGTTCACATGGTGACACTATGGTTCCAGTCCCAAGTCGATGCACCGTCGATGGCGTTGCGCTATCG
>WLPB01000039.1 GCA_009698975.1 Actinomycetota bacterium
ATTCGTGATCGTGACACTATGGCGCAGGAACGTATCGCAATCGACCAAGTTGAAGCTTGGCTTGCGCCGCGTCTTATCGGTTGTTAAAAGCCCTCTCACTCCCGCTTCGGGACGGTGTACATCAGATAGATCCACCTGTTGTACTCGCTCCGATGGCAGGAATCACCAACGCACCCTTTAGACAACTCTGTCGCGAGCAAGGCGCTGGTCTATTTGTTTCAGAGATGGTGACTGCTCGAGCGCTACTAGAGCGAGTCCCTGAAACTCTGCGAATGATTGAACCTGGTCCAGGAGAGTGGCCGCGCTCTGTCCAGTTGTATAGCGTTGATCCACACCATATGTCAGAAGCGGTAAAGATGATTGGTCGCGAAAACTTGGCTGACCATATCGATATGAACTTTGGTTGTCCGGTTCCTAAAGTCACTCGTAAGGGCGGGGGAGCAGCGCTACCGTTTAAGCGAAACCTCTTTAGCGCAATCGTCAAAGGCGCTGTTGATGCGGCAAAGCCTTTCGGAATACCGGTGACAGTAAAGATGCGTATCGGTATCGATACTGATCATCACACTTACTTAGAAGCGGCGAAGTCTGCAGCAGATGCTGGTGTTGCGTGGGTGGCACTTCATGCGCGCACCGCAGAACAGATGTATGAAGGCCAAGCCGACTGGTCTGCAATTAAAAATCTTGTTGAGCATCTCGCACCGACAGGCGTGCCAGTACTCGGAAATGGCGATATTTGGACGGGTACAGATGCACTTTCGATGATCGAGCAGAGCAACTGCGCAGGCGTCGTAGTCGGTCGAGGTTGCCTTGGTCGGCCATGGTTATTCGCCGACCTGGTTGCAGCGATGCGTGGCAACCAAGCGCCGATACTTCCTACCCTCTTTGAAGTTCGTGAAGTGATGTTTCGTCATGGAGAATTGATTGTCGATTACTTCGAATCTGAAGATCGAGGATGTCGCGATCTGCGTAAACATATGGCCTGGTATCTCAAGGGTTTCCGAGTTCCGAGCGAACTTCGTAGACAATTTGGAATGGTGGGTTCACTTTTAGAGCTTCGCACTTTGCTCGATCAATTAGATGATCAACCTTATCCAGTTGAAGTTGCCGAGAAACCTCGTGGACGTACTAGCCATGGTCGCAGGCCCACCCTGCCTGATGGTTGGCTCAATGACCCAGATGAGATGATTCATCTCGATGCCGAAGATATGTTCTCTGGTGGATGATGTTTAAATTTATTAAAAGAATTTTTATAGGAATTCTGACTCTCCTAGTCGCGATTCCTGGATATGCAATTGCTGTCACATGGAACGCCGCCCACCACCCCACTATTCGAAACGCAGATGTCATAGTTGTTCCAGGGGCCGCTCAATTTGATGGTCGTCCTGGCGATGTATTACTTGCGCGCTTACAAGAGGCGAAGCGAATCTATGATTTAGGCCTTGCGCCTTTGATTATCACAGTAGGAGCAGGCGCACCTGGTGATAGAACAACAGAGGGAGATTCGGGTGCCAAATGGCTCATTAATCAAGGTGTTAAGCAATCTGCAGTAATTGCGATTCCAACCGGTCGAGATACCCGAACACAAACAAAGGCATATGTCGCCCAGATGAAAATTCTGAAAATTAAGGATGTCATCATTGCTACTGATCCATATCACTGTCAGCGCACCATAACGATGGCCGAAGATCGAGGAGCGATTGCATCCTGTTCGCCAGTAAGTACCGGCCCTAACTCTCTGCAGAGCTCAAAGTTCCGCTATCTTGTACGCGAAGCAGGTGCTTATTTGGCGTACATCACCTTAGGCCGCCGTGGATTTAATGTCAGCGATCACTTAGGCAAGCAAGAGTAATGAGGGGAGGCTTATAAGGTATGGCTATGAATATCTCCGGGTATAGCGATGCTGATCAAGATCGCTTCCTCGACGAGCCTGCAAAACGTGCTGGCCGCACCGAATTTATGCGCGACCGAGCTCGAGTTATTCACTCTGCTGCCCTTCGTCGCTTAGCGGCAAAAACTCAAGTCGCAGTCCCTTGGGAGAATGACTTTCAACGTACCCGTCTCTCACACTCACTCGAGTGCGCACAAATTGGTCGCGAACTCGGTGAATCACTCGGCGCAGATCCTGATCTCTTAGAGACTGCTTGTCTTTCACACGACTTAGGCCATCCACCATTTGGTCACAATGGCGAAGAAGCTTTAGCAGAGGTAGCAGGTGCATGTGGTGGCTTCGAAGGAAATGCTCAGAGCTTTCGATTGCTCACTCGTATCGAGGCAAAGAGCGTTGATGCCAATGGAAAATCCGTCGGACTTAACCTCACTCGTGCATCTTTAGATGCCGCAACAAAGTATCCGTGGAGCAATCTTGTAAATCCGCTTAAATTTGGTCTCTATGGCGATGATGTAGAAATTTTTAATTGGATGCGCCAAGGTGCACCGGACGGTCAGAAATGTATCGAAGCTCAAATTATGGATTGGTCTGATGATTGTGCATATTCAGTACATGACTTAGAAGATGCAATATTTGCCGGTCAAGTAAAAGTCACTGAATTCGAGCGCGACTTTGATCTTCTCTATAAAGAGATGGTTAATGGATACAAGAGTGATGCAAGCCAAGAAGAAGCAGCAGCCGCACTGGCTCGCTTGCAGGCTCTCTCATGTTGGCCGATAAGTTTCGACCGCACACACCAATCACTTGCGAGATTAAAAGACACGACATCGCAATTGATTGGCCGCTTTGTATTAGCTGCCGAGAGCCAGACCCGACTTATTCATGGTGATGGCCCACTCACTCGATACAGTGCAAATCTCGAGATTCCCCGCGAAGCCGCTATCGAAGTCGACTTCCTCAAAGCAGTAGCAGGCCACTATTTGATTAACGCTGCAGCATCTCAGGAGAGGTATGAGAAGCAGAAGGTTGTCATTCACGACCTAGTTGGAATGCTCTTCGAAGCCGCTCCGCTCGAGCTCGACCCCATCTTTGAAGACGATTGGAAGCTCGCAACAAATGATTCAGAGCGCTTGCGAGTAGTCGTTGACCAGATTGCAAGCTTGAGCGATCCCGGCGCTTACGCGCTTCACTCTCACTTAAGTAGCAAGCGAAGCTAAGGTAGGAACATGGCCGGGCGTATAAGAGATGAGGATGTTCAGTACATCCGTGAGCGCGCACCAATCGATGAGGTCGTGGGCGATTACGTTCAGCTCAAGAGCGCGGGCGGCGGACAGAAGAAAGGTCTCTGCCCATTCCACGACGAAAAGTCACCATCATTTAACGTCAATCCCAGCAAAGGATTCTTCCACTGCTTCGGCTGCGGCACAGGCGGAGATGTCATCGCCTTCTTAATGAAAATCGACCACCTCTCCTTTACTGAGACGGTCGAACGCATTGCAGACCGAATGGGTTACACGCTTCGTTATGACGAGTCATTTTCTGGTTCTTCAGCGCCAGCTGGAAATCGTTCCCGTCTGATTGCAGCCCATGCAGCCGCGGCAAAGTTCTATCAAGATTTACTCAATACATCACAAGATGCAGCATTTGGACGTGAGCTCTTAACAAAACGTGGCTTTGACCGTGCAGCATGTGAAGCATTCGGAGTTGGTTATGCCCCTAATTCATGGGATGGACTCACTAAGCATTTGAGAGCGCTCGATTTCACAATCGATGAACTCGAACTCGCAGGCTTGTCGAAGATGGGGGAGCGGGGTCCGATAGATAAATTCCGCAATCGCTTAATGTGGCCAATCAGAGATATCTCTGGAGATGTAGTTGGTTTTGGAGCACGCAAGTTAGCTAGTGATGAGGAAGATCAAGGACCTAAATATCTCAATACATCAGAGACTCCAATTTACAAGAAGAGCCAAGTGCTCTACGGTCTTGATTTAGCGAAGAAAGAGATTGCTAAGAAGCGCCAGGTAGTAGTTGTTGAGGGATATACAGATGTTATGGCCTGTCATTTAGCGGGAATAACAACTGCGGTTGCTACCTGCGGAACTGCCTTTGGTGCAGACCATATTCGAATTATCCGACGACTGCTGATGGATGATGACGCATTCCGTGGTGAAGTGATTTTCACTTTCGACGGTGATGCAGCTGGTCAGAAAGCGGCTATGCGCGCCTTTAGCGAAGATCAGAAATTTGTGACGCAGACATTCGTCGCAGTCGAACCAGATGGGTTAGATCCTTGTGATTTGCGCCAAAATAATGGAGATCTCGCACTTCGCGATTTGATTGCCCGACGTATTCCGCTCTTTGAATTCGCAATCAAGACTGAACTCAAACTTCACAATCTCAATACCGCAGAAGGTCGCATCAATGCGCTCAATGCAACTGCTCCGCTAGTCAGCCAGATTCGTGATAAATCTCTGCGTCCAGAGTACGCACGTTTGCTTGCAGGTTGGCTCGGCGTCGAAGTTGAGATTGTTACCCGCGCAGTTTCTCAAGGTGCACGAGCTGCATCCGTATCACAGCAGGCGCTATCAGATGAAGTTGCCCCACAAGAAAATTGGCGACCAGATCCACAAGAGCCGAGATTGATGCTGGAACGAGAAGTAATCAAGGCGCGCGTTCAACAACCTGGCATTGTCGGCGGTTGGAGCGCGATTGAAGATGGCGCATTTACTCATCCGGCATATAGCGCGCTGGCTGTAACCATTAACTCTCTTGGAGCAATGCGCGCAATTTCAACTGACGAGATAAGTGACCCACAGATGAAAGCGCTCTTTACTGAATTGTCGGTCGAGCCGATTAGATCTGATGGAGAAGTTACCGAGCACTATGTCGCGAGCATCGTTGCGCGCCTTCGAGAGGTTGGTGCTAGCCGAGCAATTGCAGATTTGAAATCTCGCCTGCAACGGCTTAACCCAGTTGAAAATGGCGATGAGTACAACGCAGCATTTGCTCAATTAGTGGCTCTTGAGTCCACAAGGCGAGAACTTCACGAATTAGCCCTTAAAAGCTTATAATTTTGGCGCCACCTACCCTTTGCGATAGAGTGCGCTCCGCACGAAAATAGTCCCTGATAGCTCAACGGCAGAGCAGTCGACTGTTAATCGACAGGTTCTTGGTTCGAATCCAAGTCAGGGAGCGTGATGAACACGCCAGACCGTATATCGCGTCGCAGCGCCCTTAGGGGAGCGTTGGTAGTGGCGCTGGCTCCGGTAGCGGCAATCTTTCCAAGTAAGGCAACAGCTGCGGGCGCGAAGGTCGTAAAACTCTCTGCACTTCCCGTGGGTGGAACATATACATTTACAACTGCTGCTCAAGGAATTCCAGCAATTGCCTTTCGCACAAAAACCGGAGTTTTCGCATATTCAATGATCTGTACCCACCAGGGCTGTACCGTCAGTTATGTAAAAAGTTCAAAGAGCTTGGTCTGTCCGTGCCACGCAGCTAAATTTGATCCGCTGAAAAAGGGCAGAGTCGTTTCTGGTCCTGCCGAAAGCCCGCTTACATCTATTAAATTAGCAATTAAGAGTGGCTGGGTTGTAGAAGCGTAAGGTTCTCTCACCGTTGTAACAGGAAAATCTCAGAATTTTCTACCATTATTGGCCTCATGAAGAGCTTAAAGACTATCTCAGTATTTATCGCAGGCGCCGCAGTTGCATCATCTATAGCCGTTGCCACTCCTATCGCCATTACATCACTTACAGTCTGCTCCGATAATCGGACAAAAGTTCTCACTATGGCAACGAGCAACACCTGCAAAAGTGGAACTACCGCATACTCCTTCTCAACCGGTGGAGGTAGCGGATCATCTTTTGATGCTAAGTCAATCGCCTCACTTGTTACTCCTTCAGTAGTTTCAATCGAAGTCACCACTACAGCTGGAGGCGGAACAGGATCCGGCTCGATTTATAGAACTTCTGCAACGTCAAGTTTTATTGTGACCAATAACCATGTCGTCGCAAGTGCAGCCCTCAGTGGCACCATCATGGTGGAACTTACAAATGGTGAGCTCTATAAGGCGAAAATCGTTGGCCGAGATTCAAATTACGATATTGCAGTTCTCTCAATTCAGAAGGGAAATCTGACAACGATAGGCATTGGGGATTCCTCACGAGTGAGCGTAGGAGACTCAGTTCTCGCAATCGGATCACCACTTGGCCTGGCAAGTACAGTGACATTTGGAATTATCTCAGCCCTCAATCGCCCTGTGACTACAGGAAATACTGATTCCCAATCCTATGTCAATGCAATTCAAACTGATGCTGCTATCAATCCTGGAAACTCTGGGGGAGCGCTCGTTGACTATCTCGGACGCCTTATTGGAATTAATTCTGCAATCGCCACTGATCCATCAGGTAACTCATCCGGAAGTATTGGTCTGGGTTTCTCAATTCCGATCAATGAAGCAAAGCGAGTGATTGAAGAGATTATTACAACGGGAAAATCAACCCGTCCAATATTGGGAGTCTTCTTCGATACAACTTACACAGGCATTGGCGCAAAAATCCTTCGCCTGAGCCCAGGTGAGGGAGCGGAGAAAGCAGGAATCCCAGCAGGTTCGGTCATCAGAAGCATCGATGGAGTTCGTGTGGTCGATGATGTCGCTGCAATTGTAAAGATTCGCTCATACGCGCCAGGAAAGACTGTCTCTATCACTGTCGATCTTCCGACAGGTGAAAGCAAGACCTTCAGCGTCACTCTAGGTTCTGCGCCAAGTAGTACTAGCTAACCAAACAGCGTTAGCAAGTGAGTGATGGCTTAGTAGCGAACGCTCTCATCAAGGACGACAGTCTTTGCAAATCGATCTTGCAGAGTCTGATTTGTCGAAGAGTTGAGGAACATTACGAGCGAGGTTAGGTAGAAAGCGAGCGAGACTATGTTTCCAAGCCAAGATGTCGCGTAGTAATCGCTGCCATAACCATAGTAAGAATCATATGAAAGTGCTGTGATGTAGAAGGGGATGTATGCAATTGCGATTACTTGTGGGATTAAATAGTTTCTAATTGCCATATGGCCCCAATTTGCAGGGCGAGCTAGAACGGTTCCGTATGTTCTCATCTTGAGAACTTGCTTACCTGGAGTCTGTCCATCTTTCCAAACAATGAGCATCCAAATTAAGTAGGCAATGCCGCAAGTAAAGAGCGAAAGGAAAAAGAAAAGAGCGTCAAGGGCCAGCGCACCAAAACGCTTTCCGCGAGAAGCTAGTGGGAATGCATAACCTGGAAGTGGTTGCGCTCCCCATGCTGGCTGCTGCGGAAATGGTTGGCCGTATTGAGGTTGCTGTTGAAAGTTTTGTGGTGGTACATATTGCTGAGCAGGTGGATTCCACTGCGGAGCAACAGGTGGTGCGACAGGTTGGTTCCACTGAGGAGCAGCAGGAGCTGCAGCAGCTGAGCCCTTAGGCGCACCGCAGATAGAACAGAATTTTGTTGTGATCGTCTCGTGATTTACTGAACATGTCATGGGAGCATCATAAGCTTTTTACGCGAAAGAGCGCCAAATATTCGTGGCCAAGTGACCGGTCACGCGAGAGATTTCAGGGGTAAAACCGCGCGCTTGCCCCAGAACTTGGTAGCGAGGTGAAAAAGCGTGGGGGCTTAAAGGATTGGCTCGCGAAAGCCTGCTTGATAGAACTCTTCACTGATTCCATATCTTGCGCCTTAATGAGCGCGATTGCGCTACCCCCGAAGCCACCGCCCACCATTCGCGCACCGAGGGCTCCCGCCTTATTTGCAGCATCGACTGCGGTATCTAACTCTGGGCAGGAGACGGTGTAATCATCGCGCAATGAAGCATGGGATTGATTGATAAGTTTTCCGAGAGCGATAAAGTCCTTGTTATTGAGTGCATCGACTGCTTGCATTACGCGATTAATCTCGGTTACCGCATGTCTTGCTCGAAGATATTCGGTTTCGCTTAATTCATTGTGTCGAAGCTCTAGTGTTTCGATCGATAAGTTACGCATGGAAGGAATTGCGAATTTTGCTGCAACTGATTCACATGAGGCGCGTCGTTCTGCATATCCGCCATCGATAAGTGCATGGTGTGCTTGAGTATCAATGATAAGTAATTCAAGTCCTTGCGATGCAACATCAA